>CBIHPL010000045.1:0-12388 GCA_966212005.1 uncultured Asticcacaulis sp. | reverse complement strand
AGCCGCTCGCGAACGGCCTCGAGGTCGATTCCCAAGGCGGCGAGCGCGTCCGGGCCTTCGACCGACGGGATCGACATCGATTCGTCACACACCGTCCTGGTCGAGAACGCCGACATCGACGCCAATGACGACGCCCTGTGCCTGAAGGCCGGCCGGGACGCCGACGGCCTCAGGGTCAACCGGCCGACCGAAAATATCACCATCCGCAACTCGACCATTCGCAGCGCCTATGCCGGCATCACCTTTGGATCGGAAACCTCGGGCGGCATCCGCAATGTCGAGGTCTATGGCCTGAAGGTCGTGGGGCCCGTGCGCTATGGCATCCTGTTCAAATCGGCGAAAACGCGCGGCGGCACGGTCTCCGACATCGACATTCACGACATCGACGTGGCGCAGGCGGACGCAGGCATCCGCATCAACCTGAACTGGTTTCCGCAATATTCCTACACGAAAATCCCCGAAGGCATCACCGATGTCCCTGAGCACTGGAAGGTGCTGACGACACGGGTCCCGCCGGAAAAAGGGCTGCCGCAGGTTCGCGATATCCGTATCGCGCGCGTCAAGGCGCGTGGCGTGACGACGGCGATAGAGCTTGAGGCCTATCCCGACGCGCCGATCCGCAACGTCCGCCTGGACGATATCGATATCGAAGCCCGGCAGTATGGCGCCATTCGCCATGCCAGCGGCATCCATTTTATCAACAGCCGTATCACAGCCAGTCAGGGGGGAACGATTACACTGGAAAACGCAAGCGACATCAAAGGATTGCCTTAAGGGGCAAATGCGGCCGCACCGACTGGCCGCGATGACACCGGTGGCGTGAGCCATCACCAAGAAGCCGTTTCAAGCGGCAATTTATAAAGGTAGGAACACGATGAAACTCAAGGGTAGTACATTAAGGTTCATGTTCGGCGCGTCGCTGATGGCGCTGACGGCGGCATCGGCCCACGCACAGGCGCCGGCCGCCGGCAATGCCGACGCTGCGGCCACAGACGACCAGGCGATCGTCATCACCGGCGCCCGCAATTCGGAACGTTCGGCCATCCAGCGCAAGAAGCGCGCCGCGACGGCCCAGGACTCGATCGTCGCTGACGATGTCGGCAACTTCCCTGACAAGAACGTCGGTGAAGCCATCTCACGCATCGCCGGCGTGGCGCTGGATGTTTCCGATGCCGGCGACCAGGGCGGTTTCACCATTCGCGGCCAGGCCGCCGATCTAGTCCGTGTCGAAGTCGACGGCATGTCGATGCTGCCGACAGACGCCCAGAACGGCCGCTCGGTCACGGGTCTCAACGACATGTCCTCGGACCTGATCAAGAGTGTCGATGTGGTCAAGGGGCAGACCGCCGACATGCGCCCGGGCGGCGTTGGCGGCACGGTGCGTATCGAGCAACGCAGCGGCCTCGACTTCAAGAAGCCGCTCTATAAGATGAACCTGCAGTACCAGAAGAACACGCTGGACGGTAAGTGGTCGCCACGCCTCAACGTGATCGCGACGCGCAAGTTCCTGGACGACCGTCTGGGTGTGCTGTTCAACTTCACCTATGACGACCAGCGCACCTCGACCGACTTTAACAGCGTGTCGGACAAGCAGGTCGGTTATCAGCCCTTCGGCGATCACGACAACTCGCCCGAAAAGAGCTTCACCCAGGCCTATGACAAGGTAGCCGCCGCCGTCACGACCAAGGCTGGGTGTGCGGCCCTGCCGACGACCGGCATCAACAGCCGCCTGAACTGCTACGCCCAATGGGAGGATTTCGCGCCGTCGCTGCCGCGTATGCGCCGCGAAAACCGCCGCGACACGCGGACCTCGTTCCAGCTGCGCGCCGACTATCGCGTCTCTGACGACCTGACGGTATTTGCATCGTACAATCCCAACATCCGCAAGCAGGATTTCCAGGCCTATAACCTGCAGATCATTGCACCGTCTGGAACGACCAGCACGGCCGGCGCCCTGACGACCAACATGCGCAACGTCAAGGTCAACGCCAACCATTACATCACCGAATACGACCTGATCCGCGGCAATGGCGTCACCACGCTGAACTACGACAGCCAGGTGCGCGACATCCAGCGCACCAACGAGCAGCACTACACCCAGATCGGCGCTGACTTTAAGAACGATCTCTGGGTCGCCAAGGCGCGCATCCAGTACGGTTTCGCCAAGGGCGAGCGCGAGGACGACGCGTTCAAGATCATCGCGTCGATTCCGACAGCCCATTTCTACATGATACCGGAAAATGGTCTGTGGACGTTCGACGTTCCGACCGTCGATCTCGACAATCCGGCAGCCTACTATCCTGTCTCCCCGGACAACTCGACGCCCGTGCGTCCCGGCGTATTCCAGAACCCGACAACGACAGCGCGCCTCGAATACACGCCCCAGGCCGACAAGAACCAGGAATGGAATTATCAGCTGGACATGACCCGCAATTTCGCGGACTTCGGTCCGTTGAAGAGCGTGAAGTTCGGTGCGTCGCATACCGATCGCGACAACCAGACATGGCGCGAAGGCGGCTTCAATATCGCGCCGGGCATCATGCTGTCGCGCGCCCGCAGCCTCGACTATGTTCGCTTCTGCGATCCAACAGTCGCCGGCGCCAACTGTACCTTCGGTTCACGCACCCTGAACACGGCCCCGACCAGCCAGGACCGCCTGGAAAAGGAACACATGCTGACGCGGGCGCAGTATCAGGAGCTGATCAACAACAGCATCATGCCTCTGCCTGGCGCGAATTATTTCGAAGGCATGCCCGACCGTGGCAACCTGATCGATTCCTGGCAGGCTTTCAGCTTCGATAACCTGTTCGGCACCCTGGGCAAGTATGCGGATCTGAGCCATCATACGCTGGACTGTCTGTACGAATGTATTGCTTCGGACGGCAAGACCTATACGCGCCCCAGCTATTCGACCAACGAAGTCACGACGTCGGCCTACGTCATGGGTGATTTCGAAAGCCGCATCTTCAACATGCCGGTCTTCGGCAACCTGGGCGTTCGCTATCAGAGGATCACGGTCGATGCCGCGCCGTCTGTCGTCTTCCAGACCACTACGCTCGATCCAGCACGCGTGGCGCAGATCCAGGCCGGCGGTACGGGTATCGATCCCACGGTCACGACCTTTGTCGAGCGCCGCGTGTTCGACATCCATCGCCAGTCGGAAGACGTCCTGCCAAGCTTCAACCTGGCCGTCTGGCCGATAGAAGACGAGCTGGTGGTCCGCTACTCGATCGCCAAGCAGCGGGCGCGTCCCAGCATGACGCAACTGACCGGTACGTCGGCGGCGACCTGTAACTTCATCAGCACCCAGGACGCGGCGACGCTGGAACAGTTGGGCACGAACTTCCCTGGCTACTGGAATGACGCAGACCCGGATGCGGAGGTCGAGCCCAACAATGACAAGCGCTGCTCGGGCCGTATCGGTAATCCCGAACTCCTGGGCTATGGCGCGACGACGTCGAACCTGTCGCTGGAGTGGTATCCCAACCGCGACAGCCAGCTCAGTGTCGCGACCTATTCGATCGATGTGAAATCCGGCCGTCCGGAAGAGGTCACGCTTCCCGAATATGAACTGGAAGGCAACACCTACATTGCGCCTACCTACGAAGACGGTCCGAGCGGCCTGCAACAGACCGGCATCGAACTGGCCGGCCGCACGGCATTCAGCTTCGCGCCAAGCATCCTGAAATACACGGGGGCAGGCTTCAATTATTCGACAACGGAAAGCAATGAGAGCTTCACGGCCGTCGATCCGCTGACCGGTAAGCCCCTGCCGCCCATCAAGCAGTCGAGCTACTATTACAACCTCAACTTCTGGTACGACGATGGCAAACTGAATGCCCGCATCGCCTATCAGGAGCGTGACTTCTACTACGACCGGATCGATGCTTCGGAAGGCACCAACCGCGTGCCTAACGAAACTACCCAGAACGCCATGGGTATCAACCTGCCCCCGTATGGCGGTGCGACCAGCTACTTCAAGACCGTCACGCCGGTCTTCAAGAACAAGACAAAGACGCTTGATGCCCGCATGTCGTACAAGATCAACAAGCATGTTGAATTGTTCGCGGAGGGCAAGAACCTGCTGAATGACACGATCACCCGCTACGCCCCGGAAGAGTTCCGCGACGTTGGCGACGGTACCCCGTATGTCTTCGACACCCTGTACTATGGCCGCCGTCTCTATTTCGGCGTCATTGCGACCTTCTAAGTTAGCTTCACCGCTTGTCCGGCCCCAAGGCGTGGGGTCGGACTTTCGGCATATTTGGTGTAAAGCAGAGCCACTTGCCGGCGGTGGCGTCTGTTTCGGAATACTGTTTTCAGGATATTCATCATGATCATGCGCCACCGTCTGACATCGTATCTGTCCGGCTCCGTTTTTTCAGCCACCGCGATCGCTATGGCCCTGGCCGTGCCCCTGCCGGTCCATGCGCAGCACACGGCGCCCGTGGCCGGTATCGAGGCCGGCTGGCTGACGCCGACGCAGCGGCCAAACACGACCTTCTCTCCCGATAAACTACCATCGCGCGAAACCGTCCTGCCGGTTCTCGACTACGTCTCGACGTCGCAGATTGCCGATATGAGCCGCCGGCCGATCCAGCTGGCGACGGGTTCGAACCTGACCGAGATTTCGTCGAACTGGGTAGCGGCGACCTTCTATGTCGGCGCCGCCCGCCTGGCGCGGGTCTCTGATAACAAGACGACCCTGCGTTTCCTGACCGCCACGGCCGAGCACTATAACTACGCCTTACGTGGCGCCCGGTCGGAACGGACCCTGCTCAATGCCGACGACATCGCGATCGGCGATCTCTACGAAGAGCTCTACAGCCGCCGCGGCCAGCAGGGCACGTTGATGCCGCTGCAGCAGCGCCTGGATTTCCAGGTTCCGCACCTCAATCGCGCGCAAGAAACCGAAGCGCTCGTCTGGTGGTGGTGCGACGCACTCTACATGGCGCCGCCGGTGCTGGCGCGCATGTCGTCGCTGACCGGCGATCCGAAATACCTCAACGCCATGGACAAGGAATGGCGGCGCACCCATGCCCGCCTGTGGGTCGAGGACGACCAGCTTTTCCTGCGTGATGAACGTTTCAAGACCCGGATGGGCGCCGGCGGAAAACCGGTCTACTGGGCGCGCGGCAACGGCTGGGTCATGGGCGGCCTTGCGCGGACACTTGAGGTCATGCCGGCCGAATTCGCCGGCCGCGACTTCTACGTTACGACCTTTCAGAAAATGGCGAAGCGTATCATCACCCTTCAGCAGGCCGACGGCCTGTGGCGCTCTGATCTCAATGACCCCAAGACCTTCAATGAGCCGGAAACCTCGGGATCTGCCTTCTTCGTCTACGCGCTGGCCTGGGGCATCAATCACGGCCTGCTCGACCGCGCGACCTATCAGCCGCACGTGCTGAAAGGCTGGGCGGCGCTCAATCGCCACATCCTGCCGAACGGCCTTATCGGCGCGGCGCAGAAAACGGGCGACCGTCCGGTGCCGACAAAAGCCGACGATACAGGCCCTTACGCCACAGGCGCCTTCCTGCTGGCCGGTCTTGAGGTCATGGACCTCAACGGCAAGACGCAAGACCTGCCGGAAGCCGAGCCGGCGCGCGACGATGCTGCGGCAATCCAGGCCACGACGCCGCTGCCGCCCCCGCCGGCCACCATCGTCGGCGAAGCCGAAAAGGCGCGCCGCGAGGAAGAGGTGAAGGCGACACGCGCCCTGTCCTACGATCCGGCCACGCTCAAGCGGCCCGCCGCTGTCGAGAAGCTGTCGCCTCCGGCCGACCAGACGCCGCGTGCGGTTGCCCGTTTCGCGCCCGACCGGTTCGACGACATCCTGTGGGAAAACGACAGGGTCGCCCACCGCATCTACGGGCCGGCGCTGCAACTGCGTGAGCCACCCTCGGGCTCTGGCATCGATGTCTGGGCCAAGCGCGTCCGCTATCCCTATATGGACCGCCAGCTGAAGTTCCCGTCCTACCACGTCGATCGCGGCGAAGGCCTCGATTACTACGATGTCGGCCGTGGCCGCGGCGCCGGCGGGCTTGGCATCTGGTACGAGAATAAGCTGTGGACATCTCGCAATTTCGCGAAATATGAGATTCTCAAGACCGGCGGCGACGAAGCGAAGTTCACCGTCGACTACAAGCCGTGGCCCGTCGATGTGACGCGCAAGGTCTGGGAGACGCGGACCTTCTCATTGCCGCTGGGATCGAACTTCACGCGCATGGTTTCGACACTGCAATCGGATACGGCCGAACCGCTGATTGTCGGCATCGGCATCAACAAGCGCAAAGGCGCCAACGGCTCGGGCTTTGTCACCAAGGACGCGAAAGCCGGACGCTTAAGCTTTTGGGAGCCGGACGACGGGGTGCATGGCAGTATCGGCATCTCGATCGCCGTCGACCCCGCCATGGTCGAAGGCGTTACCGAGGATGCCGAGAACTACCTGATCCTCCTGCGCGTCATGCCGGGCAAGCCCTTTGTCTACTACATGGGCTCGGCCTGGGACGGCGGTCTCGACTTCCATTCGCGCGATGCGTGGGAAAGCTTTGCCAAGGCGCAGAGCTTCAATTTCGACGCTGCGAAGTAGGATCACGCCTATGACGACCTCGACACGACGCACCGCCTTGCAGGGTCTGCTGGGCGCATCGGCCCTGCTGCCGCTGATGATGGGACAGGCAAATGCGCAATCCACGGGCAATCCGCCGAAGAGCTGGCCAAAAGACTGGATAGACGCAAAGACCGGCCACCGGGTCGTCCGCATATCGGACGAACCCGGCGCAACGGTCATGTATTTTTACCGCCCGGTCTATACGCCCGAAGGCGACCTGATGGTCATCAAGTCGCCGACCGGCATCCAGACCGTCGATCTCAGGACGTGGGCGGTGAAGCCGCTGGTCACAGGGCCTGGTTTTGACCTGATGTTCATGGCGCGCAAGTCCCGCGAGGCCTTCTATTCGGTCACGGATGCAGGTGAGGGGGAAGCGGTCGATCGCCCGAAGACCATCTATGCCATCCATGTCGACACGAAGAAGGTGCGAACGATCGCGCGCATTGCCGCCGGCCAGGTTACGGCGATGAATGCCGACGACACGCTTCTGCTCGGCACCGTCGCCTATGGCGCCAAGCCGTTGCAGCCCAAGGACAAGGCCAGCGTCGAAAAATTCGGCCAGGCGGAATATGCCGCGCTCGGTCCCGACGGCAAGCCGCTCAACTTCGCCAAGGCCAAGGGCGTGCGCATGCTGGAGCGCTGGGCGGCGCGCGTGCCGGCCGAGCTGTTTACCATTGATATCAAAAGCGGTGAGCGCAAGGTGCTGTACAAGACCGAGGAGTGGATCGGCCACGCCCAGTTTTCGCCGACCGATCCCAACCTCATCCGCTTCTGCATGGAAGGGCCGTGGCACCGTGTCGATCGCATCAAGCTGATCAATGCCGATGGTTCGAACCTGCGCAGCGTGCACACGCGCACCATGAATATGGAAATCTGGGGTCACGAATTCTTCAGCCAGGACGGCAAGTGGCTGTGGTACGACCTGCAGACCCCGCGTGGCCAGGTCTTTTGGGTGGCGGGCCTGGAACTGGCGACCGGCAGGCGCGTCTGGAAGCGGATGGAACAGAACGACTGGGGTGTTCATTTCAATGTCGCGCCCGACGGCGTAACCTTCGCCAGCGACGGCGGCGATGCCGACATGGTGGCCCACGCGCCCGACGGAAAATGGATTTCGCTGCTCAAGGCCGACGCCATTGTCGACGCGGATTTGCCGTCCTATGACGATAACCTGATTGCCATCGAACGGTTTGCGGCTACCAGACTGGTCGATATGTCAGCCCATGACTACAGACTGGAACCGAACCTGCGCTTTACGCCGGACGGAAAGTGGATCATCTTCTGTTCGAATATGCACGGTGTGAATCACGTCTACGCCGTCGAAGTGGCCAGGGCGGCACAATCAGAATCAGAGTAACCCGAGTTATGTTTAAGAGATGCCAGGTATGAACAAGCCCGTAAATCCCAACGTGGAAAGCGAACCCACCGACGAGGCCGCGGCTGTGCGCATGCCTGCGGCCCTGACCCTGGCGAAGGGGCTGGACGTCCTGTCGCGGGTGGCAAAGGGCGACAATACGCTCGGCAAGATGTCGAAGGCGTTGGGGCTGAACAAGACGACGGTTCACCGCCTTGCCACGACCCTGGTCGAAAGCGACTTCTTGTCTTTTTCGCCACGCGACGGCTACGCCCTGGGCACCAAGCTTCTCGAACTGGGCTTCGCGGCCCAGCAGCAGATTACCCTGACACGCGTCAGTCACGATTTCTTACGCCAGTTGTCGGCCGACACCGGCGATACGGTCAATCTCGGTATCCTCGAGCGCGACCAGGTCCACTATATCGACAAGATTCCGGGCACCCGCCGTGTCGAAGTGCGTTGCGTCGTCGGCGAACGCCAGCCCCTGCGTCACACCGGGCTTGGCAAGGCGCTGCTGCTCGATGAGCCGGAAGAGCGCCTGCGCGAAGTCTTCCAGCGCGAGGCGGCGCTGTATCCGCGCTACCGCTATGACATCAAGCAGTGGCTGGAGGTCATGGCCCACTATCGTGAACACGGCTATGCGCTCGATCTCGATGAGAACGAAGACCACGTTCGCTGCGTGGCCGCGCCGATCCGCGACATGTCGGGCAAGATCATCGCCGCCATCTCGGTGTCGTCGGCCGCGCAATACATGGACGATGACCGCATCCAGCTGATGCGCGGCTACGTCAAGGACACGGCGCTCAAGATCAGCCGCCAGTCGGGCTATACCGGCTGACGGCGGCGCAAGGCCGCCACCAGCCAGCAAGACCTTACCACTTGTCGTCGGGCTTGGCAGTCACTTCCTGCACCGGAGCGATCAGGGTGCCGCCCTGCCTGGCGGCTTCCGGGCCATCCTGGCTGTTCTGGTCGATCAGGCCGTAATAGACGCCCCGGGTCAGCTTGGGCCCGCCGCGCACCTCGGCATCGCCGCGGATCTGGGCGGTACCGCCGACGACAGTGCCGGGCTCGAAGGCGCCGGGGCTCATGAAGATGGTCGCCACAACCGCCTTGTCTTTCACGACCACGCCACGATCCAGAATGGTCATGGCGCCGACTTTCGCCTCATCCTGGACCGTGCCGTTGACGATGACGGCATGGTCTTCGATGCGCGCCTTGCCCAGCACCTTGCCGCCCAAAACTTGCGCGTAAGGGCCGACATAGGCCGTGGCATCGACCTGTGCGCCGTCGGCAACCCAGCCGCCGCCGTTTGCGTGTATGCGTCCCTTGGGCGTCGGTGTCTTCGCGCCTGCCTCATGCCCTTGCGGCCTGGCGCCCTGAAGCTCGACCATCCACGGATAGCGGTAGATCGAATAATAGGGCTGATCCCACCTGATCTTGTGCATCGTCTTCGGCGTACCGACGACGACCATGTAGACGGCCGTGTCGCCCGGCTTGACGGGGAAGCTCATCTCGCCATCGGCGCCCCCCATCAGCGGGCTGAGGCGCGACTGGCCGGCGGCATCGATCGCCACCACGCCCCAGCGCCAGTCGGAATCGGGATTGCCGATGCTATCGGGTTCATTGGCCAGGCCGGGCAGGGCGGTCGTGGCGGGCTTATCCTGGACCACGCCCTTGAACGTCACCTTGATTTTTGTCGCCCCGGCATCGGGAATGAGCTGGACGATATTGTAGCCCCAGCGTTGCGGTGCCCAGTCGAACGGCACGGCATAGCGGCCCTTCGCGGCATCCACAGCGTCAAGCGCCGTGACGCGCAGGCGGCGGTCGCCATTGCGCTGGTCGTAGCTGCCATATTTGGCGCGATAGAGGACGCCCTGGTCGCTGCCGTCCGGATTGATGTAGTCCCAGTTGACATTGTACATGGCCCAGGCGCCGAAGACGTCGTTGAGATCGTCCTGGCTCCAGCCCTGATTACGCTTCAGGATCGAGAAGGGATCTTCGTCCAGATAGCCCGGCTGGCCGGTCTTGATCGCCTTCAGCCAGATATCGTTGACCGCAGAGTAACCGTACTCGTTCTTGAGATGCTCCAGGAACTGCCAGTTGCTATAGCGGTCGCGCGTCGAGCCGTAATAGAGGTGCGGGATGTTGACCAGCATCTCCGAGCAGTGGACTTCCTTGCCGTGGAACTCCGGCATCTGGTGCGTCATCCAGTTGGCGTGGCTTTCCCACAGCCAGCCGACATAGGGCGAATCGCGTAAGGCGCGGGTCGAGCCGCTGAGCGCATGGGCGAATTCGTGCGCCAGCCCCCAGTTATCCTTCAGCGCCGGCGGGGAAATCCACATGCCCATGTCGCGCTCGCCCGTCGGGCCGCCCGCCAACCCAAAGGTCGGGTCGAGATTGATATTGGCCTTGTGCTTTTTCGCCGTGTCGCAATAGGGCTCGGCGAAGGCGACCGGCCCCATATAGACGTTCCAGATTTCCTCGAGCTTGACGCCGGCGGCTTTCGCGTCTTCCGGCTTGACCGTGTTGTCCTTCCAGCGGAAGGCGAAATGCCTGGTTTCATAGCGCACAGGCGCTTCATTGGGCTCGCCGCCGGAGACGATGGTCCAGTCACCGGGCACGCACGTTTCTGCCTGAGCCGTTCCGGCAAGACCAAGGGTGAGGGCGGCGAGGCTGACAGTCAGCAGGGTACGCATCAGACGGTGCCTTTCGAAGCGGAGGCGGTGAACAGGCGCACGCCGAACACCATGCCGGTCGAGCGGTTGTTGGTCGGTTGCAGGCGCATCAGGACGGTGTCCTTGCCCCTGGTCAGTTCCTCGGGGATGTCATAGGTCTCGTCGAAGAATTCACCGGGTTTCGGCGCCGTCGGGTGCGAGACGCTGACGGCGACCTTGCCGTCGATCATCACGTCGTACGACCGGCGGTCGTCGCCCCAGTAGGTGGCTTGCAGCTTGAGCGGGCCTGCGTCCTTGCCGGGTTCGCGGCGGACCTTCATGGTGAACTGCATGAAGCCGCCCTGGCGCGCGTCACGGCCGTTCCTGCCGCGATAGGTGCCGGGCCACGACACGTCCGATTCGAGATTGTGGTCGCGTTCGGGCTGCATCTCACCCAGATACATGACGTCGACCGATCGCGCCGACAGGTCGCGCTGGCGCTCCTGTTCGGCCAGGAAGGCGGCCTCTTCGGTCTTCCATTCGGCCTCGGTGAAGCGCTTGAAATAGACGCCGCTGCGTCGTTCGTACTGGCTGTAGAAGGGCACGAAGTCCATATCGCCCGGTCGGCCGGACCCCTTGGTGCGGTAATGGGCCTTCTCGACGCTGACGGGTACAAAGGTCGTCAGCAGGTCGTCGCCGACAAGCGCCGGTTCCGTGCCTTTGTAGTCCTCCTCGACCGAGCCGAGATCGGCCGCCAGGACCATGGGGCCGCGCATAAGGGCGCCGACATTGGGATTGTCGCTGGTGGCTTCGAAGCGCAGCTCGAGCGGCAGCTTCAGGCGCGCGGTGTCGCCGGCGCTCCAGATGCGATCGACGATCAGGTAGCCTCGCGTGCGCGTTCCTTCGACCGGCTTGCCATTGATGGTCACTGTGCTCGACTTCGCCCAGGCGGGAATGCGCAGTGCGACCTTGAAGCGCGATGGGCGGCGCAACGCAGGGAGGCTGACTGAGATGTCGCCATGATAGGGATAGCCGGTGTCGATGCGAACCTGCGCGCCCTTGGCCGCCCATTTGGCGGTCGCCGGGATGTACAGGTTGACGAACAGGGTGTCGGCATTTTCCCAGAAGATGGATTCGCCGTGCTTGGCGTGGCTTTCCATGCCCGAGCCGTGGCAGCAGGTCCAGTTGTCGACGGGATCGGAGAAGCCGCGCGCCGCGCCGGTGAACAACGGCGTCATATAGCTGAACATGCCGGTCCTGGGGTTCTGCTGCGCCATGACGTGGTTGAGGTGCGCGCGTTCGAAATAGTCGAAATAGCGCGCGTCATTGTCCCAGCTATAGAGGTGCCGGGTCAGCTTGAGCATGTTGTAAGTGTTGCAATGCTCGCACGTCGCCTCGGTGATGTGCTTCGAGATCGTGTCCGGCTGGAAGAAGTATTCCCGGTCGGCATTGCCACCGATGACGTAGGAATGGTGGTGGACGACGCGCTCCCAGAAGAAGCTGGCGGCCTTGCGGTTGTCATCCTGGCCGGCGACTTCATACAAAGTCGCTTCGCCCAGCAGTTTTGGCACCTGGGTGTTGGCGTGGTTGTTGGCCAGCTTGTCTTCGCCGGCGGTCAGCGGGTCGATTATCCGTTTGTGGTGCAGGCGGCGGGCCAGGGCCAGCCAGCGCGGGTCCTGCGTGCGGCGGTACAGTTCGGCGAACGAATCGTTCAGGCCGCCGAACTCGCAATCGAGGACCTTCTGCACCTGTTCGTCGCTGAGCGCCGCAAAG
>CBIHPL010000044.1:0-12482 GCA_966212005.1 uncultured Asticcacaulis sp. | reverse complement strand
CTCAGGCCGGCGAGTGCGGTCAGCTTGCCCAGGGGGAGCTGCCAGGTGGCGTAAAGCTGATGGTTCGACTGGGTGTGGAAAAAGCGGTTGGTGACCTCCGGCATCGGAATGATGTGGCTGGCCGCGTCATACAGGCCGCCGAACTGGGCATTGTCGTTGGCGTCGCGGCGGTATTCGTAACCGGCTTTCAGCGTGCCGCCATTGGACAACGGATGGCTGTAGGTGACCGACAGGGTGTCTCCTTTCTGCCGGGAGCGCGTGCGGCGCGCCTCGCGGCGGCTGTCGGCGCCCAGGCGGCTGATATAGTCGGTGACGCCGTCGCTGTATTCCCCGACCCCGGTAACGCGTGCTGACACGGACAGGGTTTGCCCGTCCCCGGCAAAACCGTGGCGCCAGATCAGCGAGGCACTTCGGACATCGAAGCCGTAGGGTGAACGCGTCACGATATCGAGGTCGCTCAGGGCCTGGCCCGATGCGTCGCTCCGGACCTGCGTCGTCCGGCCCTGGGACAGGCCGTCATTGGTCAGCACGCTGCCGCTTAAGGTAAGCCGGTCCCGAGGAGTCAGGTCGTAATCGAGCGCCGCCTGGCCGGTGGCAATGAGCACCTCGTAGCCGTGACGACCGTCCTCGGCGATTCCGCTCCTGGTGCCGGTTAACGGATCGACGCGCGTGACGGCCGACCCGCTCGACTGGCGCGCGGTTTCATGCCTGATGCCTAAACCACCCGACAGGTTAAGTGGACCATCGGTGTAGGCCATGAGGCCGTTGACGTTCCAGCGGCCGGAACTGCTGCCGCCCGTCAGCAGCGATCCCGACAGGCCGGGCTTCCGTATCTTCTTCGTAACGAGATTGATGATGCCGCCGGTGCCGTCGGGGCTGAATTCGGCGGAAGGGTTGGTCATCACCTCGATGCTGTCGACGGAGCCGGCGGCCATCTGCTGCAGGGCCTGGGCGCGGTTCGCGCCGGAAAACTGCACTGCGGGCTTGCCGTCGACCAGGATCTGGACATTGGCATCGCCACGCAGGGAGACGTTGCCATCGACGTCGACATCGACCGAAGGCAGGTTGCGCAGGGCGTCGGCAACCGAACCATTGGCGGCGGTGACGTCGCTGTCGACCTTGTAGGTCTTGCGATCGATGGCGCGTTTGACGGCCGGCTTTCTGGCGGTGATGACGGCGTCCGGCTGAGGGGCAGGCGTAGCTGTTTCGGAGGCTGCAAAAGCGCTGGTGCCGGACAGGCACAGGAAGACAATGGCGCGCGGGATCGCGGCCCGTGAAACACGAGTCATAAGGCACTCCAGTTTTTGCGTAAGAGGGTGAGCGGCACGGCCGCAACGGCCGGCAGGGGCGTGACGGACAGGATTTGCCAGTCCCTCAGCCGGTTATGTGTTTAGCGATCCTGGCCGGACATCGTTCCGGTGACCCGAATCTCATTCCCGGGAGCATCGGCGCGAAGGGTCCGGGCCTGGCCGCCCGACGTAATCGACGGGCCATCCGCGCCGAGGGTCAGGGATTGGGGCTGGTCCGTGGTCCTTACTGGCGCTGAGCCGGCGTCGGGCGCTGCCCTGAACGTCGTGGCCGTGGCGGCGCGAGCCGGTGCCGGAGCGGCCCGAAAGGTTCGGCTGTCGCGACGAGGGGTGCGTCGCTTAGGAGACGGCGCGGCTGCGGAGGTGACGGCCGGTGTGGACGCCGGAGCGGGCGAGGTGGCGGGGGCGGGGCTTTTCGCCCCGGTGTTCCGGGTATCCGTTATCCGCGGCGGCGAGGCCTCCGTCACGGCGGCGCGTTCCAGCGTGGCGGCGGCCAGGGGCATCGCTGTCAATGCCACGCAGGCCAGTCCACCAATAGCCCAGGGCAGGGAAACCGTTCGGCGCGAAGAGGTGGTGTCGAGCACCCGCGTCACGCGGCGGCGCAGGGAATCCTTGCCGGGCGCCACGCCGTGAGCCGCGAAGAGCTGGGCGCGGTTTTCGTGGCGCGCCGCGTCGACCAGAAAGCTGGCATAGTCCGGGCCCGGCACGTCCGCCCTCAGCACGGCGTCATCGGCCGCTTCCTCGCGCAGCTGATGACACTGGCCGGCCAGTACCCACACCAGCGGATTGAACCAGAACACCGCCGTGACGATGCGCGCCACGAGAAGTTTCAGCCAGTCGAGGTGCGTGACGTGCGCCAGTTCGTGGGTGATGACCGCTTCGGCGCTGACCGGCCGGGCCAGGATATCCCTGTCGAGGAGGATGGTCGGCCGCAGCAGCCCCCAGCTCAATGGTGAAGAGACCGCGCCGCTGACCAGCAGGGATGCGCCGTATTTGACGCCCATGCGTTGCTGGGCGCGGGCCAGCGCCGTCAGCCAGCCCGCGTCGACAACGATATCGGCGCGCCGGTGAAGGACGTGCAGGCGCAGGACGGAAACGGCCGTGCCGAGCAGGAGAAGACCGGCTATGCCGGCGTAAAGCGCCAGCAAGACGGCACCGGGATCGAAGGCGGGGCCATGGCCTTCGGCAAGTGAGGATTGCAGTGTCACCGGTGTCAGCAGCCGCCAGCGCGGCAGCAGGACCGCGACCGCGGGCAGGATGAGCAGGACGATCAACCCGGCATGGGCGGCCCAGGACCGTTCCGCCGCCGACCGGTGTTTCAGGGCGAGCAGCAGCAGGAGCACGGCCGCGGTGGTCACGAACGACTTGGCCGCCAGTTCGGCGATGAGGGGGGGCGTCATTGCGATTGCTCCTTGCGCGCCTTGGCGATCAAAGCCTCCAGAGCGTCCAGTTCCTTGTCGTCGAGTTTGCCCGACATGCCGAGCAGGGCGCTGGCCGCGCCGGCGGGAGAGCCGCCGAAGAAGGTGGTTACCACCTGTTGCAAAGCCGATTGTTTGGCGGTGGTGTCCGAAACGGCGGGAACGTAGACATATCCGCGCTCGCTGTGTTCGCGGGCAACATAGCCCTTGCTTTCCAGGCGCGTCAGCATGGCCCGGACGGCCGAAGCGCTCAGCGTCACCGGCAGGTTGTCGCAGACATCGGACACCGTGGATGCACCACGCTTATATAAAAGATCGACGACCTGCCGCTCACGCGGCGCAAGTTTATCCAGCATCGTATCACCTCGCTACATTTGTAGCCTTAGCTACATTTGTAGCGTTATGCAAATGTATTCTTCGTAAGTTTGCCGGCAGGGTGGCAAGCTGGCCGTTTCACCGTCCTATGGCGATATTGGCCATAAGGGCCACCAGCTCGCCCTGGCGGGTGCAGCCGGTCTTGGCGTGGATCTGGCGCAACTGCCACCGGACGGTGCTGAGCGCCACGCCGCCTTCGGCCGCGATCTCTTCCAGCGACTGGCCGGCCGCCAGTCCTCGCGCCACCCTGGCCTCGGCGGCCGTCAGATCGAACAGGGCCCGGATCAGGTGGGCCGAAGGCGCCGCGTCCGATCGCACGGGCGTCAGGGTCAGCAGCAGGTAGCTGCGCGAAAAAACGTCGCGCGCGGTGCGGCTGACCGGGATCAGGTGCGCGACCATGGCGGCGGTGTCTGTTTCGTCGCGTACCGGGAATGACAGGACGGGCGCGTGCTTATCCGCGGCCAGTGCATCGAGCGCAGCCTGCAGATGTGCCTGCGCCGCCGCGTCCTTAAGGCTGAAGCGGTCTTTGGCGCGCCATTTGACGTGGTCGGACAGTGCCTCCATCAGGCTGTTGACCGCGACGGCGGACCCGCCGGCGTCGAGCA
Organism: uncultured Asticcacaulis sp.; assembly: GCA_966212005.1. Classification (GTDB taxonomy): domain Bacteria; phylum Pseudomonadota; class Alphaproteobacteria; order Caulobacterales; family Caulobacteraceae; genus Asticcacaulis. The sequence goes on along the minus strand of CBIHPL010000044.1, from coordinate 8,777 downwards.
GGGCGGTCGGCAGGCCAAGCGCCGTCAGGGTTTCGCTGGCGCCGGATGCGCGTTGCAATCCCAGCCGTGCCGAGATGAAGGCGCTGCGGGACAGGTGCGGCCGCAAGGCGTTGAGGCGCTCGACGACGCTTTTTTCCACCGGGCCGTCGTCGAACCGGCGTTCGACGCTGAAGACGATATTGTCGCCCGTCGCCAGCGGCACGCCCGTCCCGGCCGACCAGCCCAGGCCGCGCGGCCGGAAGAAATCGCGGTAGATCGGATTGGCGGCCAGCTCATCCTCGGTCCAGAAATCGTGCTCGACGCAAAAGCCCGGATCCTGGCTGCTGAACAGGCAGACTCGCCGCGAGCAGCGGCGGAACCAGCCGTCGTTGACGTAGGTGGTGAACACCTCTTCGAGATCCTGAGATGCAGTCCAGTTCAGCACGCGGTCGCGGACGGCGAACAAAAGTCCGCCTTGGGCACGGCTCATGGCCGCCAGCTCATCGAGCACGCCCGGCCACAGTTCGGGAACCACCGAGCATTCGTATATGCGGTCGATCAGGTGTTCTGACATGATCACAGTGTTATCGCGTTTGCCGCGCCGGGCAAATACAATGCACCCGCAATGCGTGGCGGAGGTCAGGAAAGCACCGTACCATTGCGATCCAGCTTGCGGCGCGGCACCGCGGCGGCGGAAGCCCAGCCTCTTTTTTCCAGACCCCGAAAGACGGCGGCTGCGAGCCTGTCCACATCCCGACGTTTCGTTCCTGGCCAGGCTTCATGCATTGAACACCTGACCGGTTTGCGGTAATGCTGTTATTTGTTCAACTGAAAGTTGGGGGGATGGTGTGAGTGAACCACTGCCGGATGTCGCCACCCCACCTCGCGGATTTGCTCCGTTCGCGGACCTTGTGTCCTCTCGTGCCGCGCCGGGCCTGCTGGCAAGCCTGGCCGTCAGTCTGTCGCGGCGCATGGGGAGGCCCTTGTCTTTCGGCAATCGCGTCATTGCCGTTCGTCACGGCGACGTCAGCGAGGTACTGCGGCGCGATCTCGACTTCCTGATCGCGCCGGTCAATGCCGGGAGAATCACGGCGGTCAATGGCGGACCGTTCATACTCGGCATGGACCGCTCACCCACCCAGATGCTGGAGCGCCAGGGGCTTTATGCCGCCCTGGGGCAGCTCGACTTCAAACGCATCGCCGCCGACGTGCGTGAGGAGGCGGGGAGGCGCCTGAAGGACGCGGGCCTGAGCTTCGACGCCATCGCCCACTACGCCCGCCCGGTCGCGGCCGCCACGGCGCAGCGTCTGTTCGGCATCGCGCCGGATAACGACTGCTTTTTCAAGGACGCGGTGCGCGCCATCTTTGCCCATACCTTCCTCAATCTCGGTGGTGACAAGGCGGTGGAAGCCCGCGCGCTGAAGGCCGCCCCCTATATGCAGGCGTGGTTTTCCGAAGAGATCGCGCGCCGCCGCCGGGACAATGCGCCGGGCGACGACCTGATGGGGCACCTGCTGCGCGACCGGCGGCTGGACGATGACGCTGTCCGGCGCACGCTGGGCGGGATGCTGGTCGGGTCCATCGACACCACGGCGTCGACTTTCGCCCGGATTTTCGTGGTCGCGGCCTCGGACAAGGATTTGCGTGAGCGGATGGTCGCGGCGCGGGCGCGCGGCGATGACATCTACGGCCTCTGCCTCGATGCCCTGCGGTTGTGGCCGCACAATCCCATCGTCCTGCGCCAGGCGGCTGCCGATACGACGCTGGGCGGGGTTCCCGTCCGCGCCGGCAGCCAGGTCATCGCCTGGACGCAGGCCGCCATGCAGGACCCGGAAGCCTTCCCGGACCCTGGGCGGATACTGCCCGACCGGCCGCGCGGCGCCTATCTGCACTATGGCCATGGTCTGCATCCCTGCGCCGGGCGTTCGATCAACGCGATCCAGATACCGGCGCTGGTCGGCACATTGCTGGCGGCACGGGCAGACGTCGCGGGCAAACTGCAATGGGCCGGGTCCTTCCCCGATCGCCTGCCGGTACGAATCCCGTAGAGGAGAGACGCATGATCGTTCAATCCATGGTCACGATCGTGGCGCCTGTCGCGCGTGAAAAAGTCGAAGGCCTGCGCAAGAGGATTGGCGATACCCTTGCCAATCCGGCGAGCGAGGCATTCCGCGCCGCGGTCGAATCCGCTTCGGCCGAACACGCCGCGCCTTTCCTGCATTTCTCAAGCCTGCACGCCTTTGTCAGCCGGGACGGAAAACGGGGCTATCTGGTGCTGGAGTTTTCGGCCGACGGCGCCGAGCCCTTTGTTATCGCAGAGCTGGCCCGGCGGGCAGGCCCCTTGCTGCAATCGCTGTTCGCCGAGGCGTCGGACTGGCAGCCGGGGCAGGGATTCGGGGACTATCTTCGCGGTCATCAGGTGAAGATCGGCAGCGGGTTGTTCGACACGGCGGGCCTCGCCTTCAGCGGCACGCCGGGACTAAGCGTCTCGGACATCCATGCCGAAGACGCGCTGACCCGGGAAGTCGCGCGCCTTCTGGCCATGCACGACGACGCGCCGCCGCCGCTCGGCCGACTGAAGGCCGTGCGCGACGCCATCGCCGGGACATCGTTTGCCTGGGCGCTGGAAGCGCCGCCACCCGCCATCAAGTCTCCAGACAAGGACGCATCGATCCTGACCAAGATCGTGACGCTGGCGCCGCCGTTTGCGACCACATATCTGTGGCCCTTGCTGCTGGTTCTTTTGCCGGTCTGCCTGTGGCTGACCTGGCCCGATACGGATACCGGACCGGGCTGGACACTGAAGACGGTATTGGGTCTCGCCGCCGGTACGTTCGGTCTTGTCGCGCTGTTTACGCTTATAATACTTGGGTTGACGTACCTGGCCTTCGTACGTCAGGAAGCACGCGACTTCGTGTCGGGTGCGGCGCCCCAAGCCGGTGAGCATGCTCGGATGACCGCCCTCGAAAATGCTCCCGGATGCGTCCAGAACCATATGGTTTCCCAGACGGAGCTGAAGCCCGGCTTCCTGCGTTACCTGACCGTGCGGTTGGCTTTCTGGATCATCGCGCGGCTGACGGCCCTCAATCCCAAGCCCGGCCATCTCGGCGACATCGGCACCATCCATTTCGCCCGCTGGGTGGCCGTTCCCGGAACGCGCGACCTGCTGTTCTTTTCCAATTATGGCGGGTCGTGGGAAAGCTACCTGGAAGATTTCATCACCAAGGCCCATGAGGGGCTGACGGCGGTGTGGTCCAACACGACAGGCTTTCCGCGCAGCCGCAACCTGTTCGCCGATGGCGCCACCGACGGCGAGCGCTTCAAACGGTACGCGCGCGCCAGCATGGTCCATACGCCGTTCTGGTATTCCGCCTACCCGGGGCTGACGACCGCCAATATCCGCACCAACCGGCTGGTCCGCAGGGGGCTCGCCGCCGCCATGAACGAAAGCCAGGCCGTCGAGTGGCTGGCCTGTTTCGGCTCTGCCCCTCGTCCGTTGGCCAAGCTCGAAACCACCCAGATCCAGAGCCTAGTCTTCGGCGGCATGGGCTTCAAGCCCGAGGGGCGGCTGCTGGTCGTGCGTCTAAGCGGCAACGTCGAAATGAACCGCAAATGGCTGGGCGGCGTCCTGCCTCGCGTCGCGTTCAACGACGGCCGCTACATGTCGGCCGATGCCTTGATCACCTTCGCGGCGGGTCGGTCGGGCCTGGAGCGTCTGGGGCTAGATCCTGCGGCGCTCGCCACCTTTCCGGCGGCTTTCCTTCAGGGGATGCACGGGCCTGGGCGTGAGCGCATCCTGGGCGATGTCGAAACCAATGCACGAGACTTCTGGGAATGGGGCCAGGATGGGGAGGATATCGTCCTGCTGGTCTATGGCGATCCGCCCGGGCCCGGTGAGACGCGACCGGTCGACCGGCTCCACGCCGAGCTTGAGGCCCTGACGGCAGCGAACGGCGGCCGCATCACGCGCGTGGTCGAACTGACGCCCGCGGGCGACAAGCTGTCCGACCGCAAGGAACCGTTCGGCTTCGTCGATGGCGTGTCGCAGCCGGCGATGCGCGGGACCTATCGTGGCCTGCGCAACGACGATCCCATCCACCTGGTCGAGCCCGGCGAATTCGTCCTCGGCTATCCCGACAATCGCGGCAACGTGCCGCCGGGACCGGTGATGGACGCGCGCTGCGATCCTGGTCTCCGGCTGCCGGTGGCGGGTATGGTGCATGGTTTCGGGGAAACGGTCGCGGAAAACCCGCGCCTCATCGGTTACAACGGCTCCTTCCTGGTGATCCGGCAACTCGAACAGGACAAGGACGGGTTCGAGGCTTTCTGCAAGGCCGAAGGCGAACGCCTCAAGGACGCCTTCCCTGACCTGCCGCTCGAAACGGACAACATGGCGGCCTATGTCGGCGCCAAGATGATCGGCCGGTGGCAGGACGGTTCGTCGCTGGTGCGCTATCCCTACCTGTCGGCCAGCCGGTTGCAGGAGAAGCGCCGCGAGGCGCAGACCGCCGTATCCCGTCCGGAAAGCCACCCCGCCGACGCGGCCGCGACCCCCGTGCCGCCGGCCGACGCCCGGCCGCAGACCGGCGCGGCGGGGGCGTCGAAGCTGCCGGACATCAAGCCGGACAACGACTTCCTTTTCGGAACCGAAGATCCGCAGGGCCAGCGCTGTCCCTATGGCGCCCACATTCGCCGCGCCAATCCGCGCGAAAGCCTGTCGCCGGGATCGAACGACCAGATCGACATCAGCAACCGCCACCGTATCCTGCGCGTCGGCCGTGGCTATCTGGGGGACGATGGCAGGACGAAGGGGCTGATGTTCATGTGCCTCAACGGCGATATCGAGCGCCAGTTCGAGTTCATCCAGCAGACCTGGATGGGCAGCACCAAGTTCCACGGCCTGGATGCCGAAGCCGATCCAATCGCTGGCCGGGGACTGGCCAAGGGTGAGGGCAACCGCTGCGACGGCTTTACGATCCCCAGCCGGCGCGGACCGGTAGGGCTTTCGCCCTTGCCCCAGTTCGTCACGGTGCGCGGCGGCGGTTATTTCTTCCTGCCCGGCCGCCAGCTTCTCAGGTACCTGGCAACGCCCGACTCTGCCAGCCGGGGATGACCGGACGCGCGACGCACAGATATGATCTGCCGCCGGGATGCGGCTATATGACCGGGATTGAAGTGGTATAGTCTGGCCGTTCGCACTAGGTTGAGGACCGGCTGGCCGTTCCTGCTCCTAAAAGGATATTATCATGTTCTCTGATGTACGCCTGACCTATGCCGGAACGCTGGATGATGTCTGCCAGCGATACCCGCGCAACGCCCTGCTGAGCGAAGACTTTTATCTGAAGGTGTTGTTGCGCCACGTCGTCTACGGCCACGGCCTGATACTTAACGACGGCTATCTGGTGGCCAACCCCTATTTCAGAAGGGCCTTGTCGCTGGGAAACGCCTCGCTGGCCTATTCGCTGATCGAGGCTGGCGTCATCCGCATACTGAGTATTGGTGACGATATCGAAGCGTCCATCCTGCGGCGTGCCGAAAGCGGCGTATCCAGCCACCAGCGTCTGGTTGCTTCCGAAGAGTGGCGGCAGATCCGCGCCAATATAGCCCGGCTGTCGGATGCCCAGCGCGCCATTGGTGCGGGACTGCCATGGCCGTCGCACGACATGACCGACTGCTTCCTCAAACTTATGAGACGCACCCGCGACCGCGCTGCGTCGTCGCTTGGCTTGTCCGGTAACCAGGGACGCGTCTATCCCCTGCTGGTCGACCGATTGGAAGGCGCGCTGCAGGCCCGGTGGGCCGCGCCACGCACGCAATGGGAGGATCTGTGCCGCGATGCGTTGCTGCGTGGCGAGATCGACGATGCGGCGCTTGCCTCCTTCATGGCGATTGCGAACGAGGCCTATCATATCGGCTTTACCGCCTGCCTGTCGTTCGGAGCTGGGGTAGACCTGGCTGTCGAGACGTTCAAAACCGGTGCATTCGACGAACTGCTCGGATTGTCCAGTCATCGCGTTCGAGATGTCGCCATGCCTGAACCCCTTCCGGCAATAGGTTTCGACGGATTGGCCCGCGTAATGTCAGGGGAGGGGCGGGCGCTACGCAATCGCTATTTGTCGTCCGGACAGGATGAGGCGCGCACTGCCTATCTTGCTTTCCTGGAAAAGGAATTCGGCACTCTGTCATTAACCGGCGACATCATGGCGGTCGCTGAAAGCCGGCACGGTTACTGGCTGTCCTCCGCCTCGGCATCGACCGCAACCGCCCTGGCAGCCGCGGCCTCGTCAGAGGCGGAACGGCCCTACGGTGTGGAAAAGCCGCTGGATGCTTTGCAATCGGAAGGCGTTGTTTGCGTCGCCTTTACACAACCCATGGCTAGCCAGGTCACCGCGGGTGTGCGACAGTTCACCGGCTAGGCGGCTTGGGGGGGAATGACATGTTCACGGATTTTCAGGATCGACTGACCTATTTCGGAACGCTGGACGACGTGGTCGACCGCTACCCGTGGCCGAAACCCATTGATCGGCGGTCAATCCAGCAGCAACTCATCACTGCGGCGATCTACGACAAGAAGATACTGATCAATGATGGCTATCTGGTCGCGAACCGCCATCTGATTGGCGAAGTGGTCGACCTGGACAAAACGCTGGTCGGCAACATGTTGTCGACCGGAACCGCGCGGCTGTTCGCCCGGGGGGGAACGACCAACCTGGCCGCAGGCATCGCCAAGACAGCCGAAAAGGTCAAAAGCCACCGCAAGGTCATGGCACATAAGGACTGGTGGAAAACCCAGAATGATCTGGAGTTCCTGTCGGGCTATGTCAGCCACCTGACGGTGCCGTGGCCGGCGGACAAGAACATGGGGGAAATATTCCATTCTCTCCTTTGTCGTGTCCGGGCGCTGGAAGGACAAAGAGGGACCTTGCTTGAGGCGCGGTTTTTCAATGACTTCGACGCGGTCTTCGAAATATACCTGACGCGGATCGCCAAGCCCTACAATGGCGCCAGGACGGAATGGGAGCATAGCTGCTGGATCTACTACAAGAAGATCGAGGCGCCTGATCACGACACCATCGTCGAAGGAAAGGCGACGTCTGAGTACGGCGACCTGTCTGGTATTACACTGATGATGAACGTCGCGAACGAAGTCTATCATCTGGCTTACACGATCGGCGCCCATTGCAGCATCACCGCCCCGAATACCATCCGCGGCATCGAAAAATCCACTGTCGGCATATCGACCGCCCTGATTAGTGCGTTTCCTGACATCCTGGGACCGGAAACCATGGCGGCGTCGCAGGAGATATCACGCGACAAGCTCAATCGGATGAACCAACTTATCCTGGCGGTGCCGCCGACACTGCAATTCGAAGACGACTTCTCCTTCATCACCCGCTTTAACACCAACGGCGACTGCCGCCGCGCCCGCAAAGCCTACCTCGAGACGCTTGAAAAATTCGCAAGGGATAAAGCGACGTTTACGGAGGCGGTCGAAGCACGCAATGAGTTCGCCATACAGCTGGCCAGAGTCATGCGTCCGGCTATCAAGCCGGACTTCACCGACAAGCTATTCTCTCAGCTGGAAAAACGGTTCATTTCTGAGCCTCTGGAACTGGCTTCCGAGGCCATTTTCAGCCTGGCCGGGGCAGCAGGCAAGCTGATGCTGGGCGAGGCCTTTACCGTCGGTTACGACCACGTGAAGACGCGTTTCATGGAACGCATCATCGAAAGCGGTGTCCGCGCCCAGCTCAAGACGCCCGGTATCGAGCATGCCCAGGCGGCCGATCCGGAGCCCTTGGCGCGCCGGATCGGGTTGTATATCGGACCGCTCAAGGCCGATGGAATGCAAGACGTGGCAAAGATAATAGGTCCCCACCCTGACATTGCTCCGCCAGCTCCCCCGACCGGTTACAATCCGGACGCACAGGTTTAGCCTACGCGCACCGCTTCGGAGACGGCCATGAAAAACGGCCCGACGCCCTTGGGGTCGTTGGCGACGATCTTTTCCGACAGGTAGTATTCATAGCTGCCGTCTCGGTAGGGATCGCCGCCGAGCCCCGCCACCCGGCAGATGCCGTTCAGCGCTACCGGTGTCAAAAAGCGGCCGATACAGGCCGACAGGCTTTCCAGCCCGGCGCGCCGCGCTTCGTCGCCGGTAACACCCAGGCGCGCGGATTTCAGCAGGGCATAGGTGGTCATCAGCGATGCCGACGCCTCTTCGTAATTGCCGGCGCGCGGGCCCTGGTCGACGATCTGGTACCACAGGCCGTCCGGTGACCGCATTGACACCATGGCGTCAAGCGCGGTGGTCAGGATGCGCGCGATCTCGGCGCGGCCTTCGGGCGCGAAGCCTTCGGACGCCTCGTAGCTGTCGACGAGGGCGCACAGCCACCAGCCCATGGCGCGTCCCCAGACATGCGGCGACAGGCCCGTCTCCGGGTCGGCCCAGCGCTGCCGGCGGCTTTCATCCCAGCCGTGATAATAGAGCCCGGTGCCGGGTTGGCGCATGCGTTGTTCGACCGTGCGGATCTGGTTGAGCGTGTCGTCGAACAGGGCTGTGTTACCGGTTACGCGTGCGTAGTCGAGCTGGAACGGCTGGGCCATGTACAACCCGTCCAGCCAGACCTGATGGGGATAGCGCGCCTTATGCCAGTAGTTGCCGGACCGCGTGCGCGGAAAGGTCCTGAGAGGCGCGAACTGGATGTCCATGGCCTTGCGGAAACGCGCCTCGCCGGTATGACGATGCAGGGGGGCGAGCAGGGCGCCGGCACGGATCATGTCGATATTGTAGGGTAGGG
>CBIHPL010000043.1:0-12505 GCA_966212005.1 uncultured Asticcacaulis sp. | reverse complement strand
GGTTGAGGCCCTGCTGGGGGCTGCGTGACACGTGGCTGCCATCGGCCAGTACCAGACGCTTCAAGGCCTTGGGCAGCTGCTTTTGTCCCTGCTTCAGGAAACTGTAGCCGGCCTTTCCGGACAGCACGCAGCCGAGAATGATCAGGGCCACCGCCTTGTCGCCCTGCCAGGCCGGATTGTTGCTGAGCCGCGACAGGTGCCTGCCTTGTTCGCTCAGGCACTGGGCGATCTCATTGGTATATTGCGGCGACACCTGGATAAGCCGCTTGGCGAAGATGGCGATATTGATCAGCCGCCGCGGCAGGATTTCCTCACTCCACGAGAAGGGCGTCCAGCGGCAGAAGGTCTTGTGCCACAGCGAAAACAAGCGACCGGCTTCCCTGGCGCCGTCGTCACCCTGGCTCATCAGGGCCGGCAGCCAGTTGAAGCGGTGCAGTTCGACGGCAAAGGCGCGTGAAGGGGAGGGGCGGTTCCACGGGTCGCCGCTGCCCTGGACGCTCATGCGGGCGCCCGCCAGGGTAAAACGGCCGGAAAGTATTGCCTTGCCGAGCAGTGTGTTGACCGGGCGCACGTCGTGGGGGGCGGTGATAAAGCCTTCGGGAAGGGCGCCTTTCAGCGTCAGCCGGTAGCCCGGCATGCCAAACAGTTCCGCGCCGGTCTGGTTTCGAATCCACGCAAGGATGACCTGCGCCCAGGGCGTCTGGACGGCATTCAGTTCCGGAATTGCGGTCGACTCGTAAGCCTGCATGGCGCGGTCAGTCCCTTAGTGGTCGCATGCTTGATGCGAAAAACCGGTTCCCACTTTTTCGCAGCATGCTCTAGAGACCTTTCAAGGCCTTGATGTTGCCGGCATAGGCGGATTCGCCGCCTTTGAATACGGCCGTTCCGGCGACAAGCGCGGTCGCCCCGGCGGAAACGCAAGCCGCCGCATTGTTGGCGGTGACGCCACCGTCGACCTGCAGCAGGGCAGGGCTTCCGGCATCGTCGAGCTTTTTGCGCACAACGGAAATCTTTCGCAGTTGCGAGTCGATAAAGCTCTGGCCGCCGAAACCGGGATTGACGCTCATGATCAGGACCAGGTCGATATCGTCGATCACCCAGTCGAGAATTTCGACGGGTGTGGCCGGATTGAGTACGACGCCGGCCTTGGCGCCCAGCTGACGGATGTACTTCAGCGACCGGTGCAGGTGCGGTCCGGCTTCCGGGTGCAGACTGATATAGTCGGCCCCGGCATTGCGGAACGCTTCTAGAAACGGATCGACCGGCGAGATCATCAGGTGAACGTCGAACGGCAGATGGGTGTGCGGCCGCAATGCCTTCACCACATCGGGTCCAATCGTCAGATTAGGGACGAAATGGCCATCCATGACATCGATGTGGACAAAGTCGGCGCCGGCCGTTGTGATCGCCTTTACCTCATCGCCCAGACGGGCAAAGTCAGAAGCCAGAATCGAAGGGCAGATAAGGGGCGTGGTGGCGGTCATTTGTGTCCGGCAGTGTACTTATAAGCGTATGAAGGGTCATCTTTAAGCGCGCTTGCGCCCTTGCCGTCAACCGTTTTGGCGATCACGAATTTCGTTTGAGACGCGCGACGAAAAAGCCGTCCTGCCCGCCCGCGCGTTGATGCGGTAACAGGCGCAGCCAGCCTTCCTTCGCGACGGATTCGGCCGGCAATCCAACGGCTGCGGCGTCATCGGCGCCTGCTGGGACCAAGGTAAAATCCTTGCGGCGGCGCAGGAAGGCCAGGACCTGGGTCTCGCCCTCTTCGCGCTCCAGCGAACAGGTGCAGTAGATCAGCTCGCCGCCCGGCGCGACCTTTTCGGCGCCGGAATCGAGCAGGCGGTGCTGCACGTCGGCCAGCTTGGCGATGTCGGCGGGACGTGTCGCCCACAGGACGTCGGGCTGACGGCGGAATGTCCCGGTGGCGCTGCACGGCGCATCGAGCAGGACGACATCGAACTGGCGCCTGTCGTCGAAACCCTCGGCGTCGGCCATGTGCAGTTCGGCGGTGTAGTTGGTGCGCGCCAGGTTCTCTTCGACGCGCTTCAGGCGGTTCTTGGAACGGTCGAGCGCGACGACCTTAGCTCCCTTGGCCAGCAGCTGCATGGTCTTGCCGCCGGGCGCAGCGCACAGGTCGATGGCCGTCTTGCCGGTCAGGTCGCCGAGCAGCGACACCGGCGTGGCCGACGCCGCATCCTGAACCCACCAGACACCGTCTGCATAGCCGGCCCATTCGCGGATGTCACCGCGCAATCCGCTACGGATCGACAGGCCACCCAGCGGCTGTCCTTCCAGCGCTTCGCTGAGGCGGTCGCGGTCGGCGGCCGTCTTGAAGGTGACGTCGGTGGCAGGTTCTTCGGTGAGAACCAGCGCCATGGCCTCGGCATTGTCCTGGCCGAAATTCATTTTCCAGCGCTGGAACAGCCAGTCGGGGACGAGGCGCGACGGTGAGGGTGCCTTCAATCCGCCTTCGCGGATGACGGTGCGCAGGATGGCGTTGATCAACCCCTTGAACGGGCGGGTATGACTTTCGCGCTCGGCCAGCTTGACCGTGGTCGAGACAGCGGCAAAACCCGGCACGTTCATGAAGCCGATCTGGACCAGGCCGATACGCAGCAGGGCGCAGACGGCATCGGACGGCGTCTTCTTGGTCATCTTTTCGATGACTTCGTTGAGCTGGCCTAGGCGGCGCAGAACCAGCATGGCCAGGGCGCGGGCAAAGCTGCGTTCGGACTCGCTTAAAGACGTGAAGGAGGTGCGGGTCAGGGCCTCGTCGAAGCCCGAGCGCTTGGTCAGGGCCGCGTCTATCAGCTCCATGGCGGCGATACGTGCCGGCATGCCGATATCGCCATCGTCATCCACAAACACCTTCGGCTCGGGCTTGAACTGCGGCTTTGGTTTCGGCGCGGGGCGAACCTTGGGCGGCTTGTAGCCGGAACGGGAAGACGGTTTGCGGGTGCGGGGCGGCTGGGTCATAGGGCTTCTAAGGTGCTGGGCATTCAAAAAAGCCTCCCCTTTTGCGAGGGGAGGCGAAAGAAGGCGCCTACATATCTGTCGCGGGGACGCTCGTAAACGTCTTTTGTGCGGGGCGGCGGCGCAGGTCGGTGGCCAATTTCATCAGAGCCTCGATCCGGTTGCCGGTATTCGGGTGGGTCGAGAACAGATTATCCATGTTGCGGCCGTTCAGCGGATTGATGATGAACATGTGGGCCGAAGCCGGGTTGCGTTCGGCGCCGTGATTATAGGTGCCGCGGGCATAGGATTCGATCTTGTGCAGGGCGCGCGCCAGGGCCTCCGGATCGCCGGCGATCTCGCCGCCGACACGGTCGGCCTCGTATTCGCGCGTCCGCGAGATGGCCATCTGGACCAGCATGGCGGCAATAGGCGCCAGAATCATAAGGGCCAGCGATGCAAAGATGTTGGAGTGACCCTCCTCATCGTCGTTCGATCCGCCGAAGAACATGGCGAAATTGGCGATCGACGAGATCGCGCCGGCGATCGAGGCCGTGATGGTCATGACCAGGGTGTCGCGGTTTTTAACGTGTGCCAGTTCGTGCGCCATAACGCCGCGGATTTCGCTGCGGTCGAGCATTTCCAGAAGGCCGGTCGTCGCACAGACGGCGGCGTTCTGCGGATTGCGGCCGGTGGCGAATGCATTCGGCTGGTCGCTGTGCATGATGTAGACGGCTGGCATCGGCAGCTGGGCGCGGCTACTCAGCTCTTCGATGTCCCGGTAATAGGTGCGCAGCAAGGGATGGGTGGTGTTCGGATCGACAGGCTCGGCGCGATACATGCGCAGCACCATCTTGTCCGAGTTCCAGTAGGTGAACAGGTTCATCGCGATGCCTAAGCCCAGTGCGATGAGCATACCCGTGGGGCCGGCCAGGGCAAAGCCGATGGCGCCGAACAGGGCGGTCAGGCCAGCGAGCAAGATCCAGGTCTTCAACGGGTTCATAATAATTTCGGTTCCTTGAGTTGTTACAGCTTGACGACTAGATATGGGAATTATCCCTGCCGCACCAAGGGCCTTACAAAAATGTCATCCGAAACCGAAAAGCCCGCCGATTTGAGTCAAGTGACGCAGAAGGTGCTGACGCCGGAAGCGCAGCGGGCCCTGGCTGAGGCAGCCGAGCGCCGTGCCCTGGCCGATGCCGAGGCACAAAAGATGGCTGAGGAAGATGGCGGGCCGAAAGGTCCTGAGCCGACGCGCTATGGCGACTGGGAGCGCAAGGGTATCGCTGTCGATTTTTAAGAAAGAGTACCCCACCACCATCTGCTCCGCAGATGGTCCCCCTCCCCATCGCTGCGCGACAGGGAGGAGTGATCGCGCTCCGTTTCTCCTCCCTGTGCCGAAGGCCATGGGGAGGGGGACCGCGACCCGAAGGGGCGTGGTGGTGGGGCCTCTTGCTTGTTTTAAACGTTATGGATCGCGGCCAATATGCTTTGCGCCGCAGCCGCCGGATCGGCAACCCGGGTGATCGGACGGCCGACTACGACGTGCGAGGCGCCATTCAGGAAGGCATCCTGAGGCGTGGCGATGCGCTGCTGGTCGTTGACGTCCGAACCTTCCGGCCGTACGCCCGGCGTCACGATCAGGAAATCCGCCGGCACGCGGGCGCGGATCATGGCCGCTTCGTGCGGGCTGGCGACGACGCCATCGAGACCGCAATCCACGGCCTGGTCGACACGCAGCATGACCAGTTCGGCCAGGGCCGTGCCATAGCCCATCTCGTCGAGATCGGCCTGGCTGAGCGAGGTCATCACCGTCACGCCTATGATCTTGGTCGTGCCGTTGCCCCGGCCCTTGACGGCTGCGCGCATGACCTGCGGTTCGGCGTGAACGGTCAAGAGGTCGCAGGCGCCTGAGCAGGCGGCCTTTGCCGCGCCTTCGACCTGGGCGCCGATATCGTGCAGTTTCCAGTCCTGGAAGATCAGCTTGCCCTGGTCCTTCAGCTCGCGCGCCAGGTCCAGCCCACCCTGGGCCAGCAGCGTCAGGCCGATCTTGTAGTAGGAGACGCTGTCGCCAAGCGTTTTAACCAGGACGCGGGCGCTGTCGAGATCGGGCTCGTCCAAAGCCAGGATCATGCGGTCGTCAGCCTTGTAGAGCGCGGTCATAGCGATTGTCCTTATGGGGCGGTGAGGGGCGATTACGCGATTTGCCAGGACTGCACAAGTCAGTCTAGACTCAAGAATCAGCGGGGACATAGCCATGTTCGACGATCTCAATCTCACCAAGCTGCTGCCGTTCTACATCAACTTTTTCATCACCCTGTTCGCGCTGATCGACCCGATCGGCAATGTGCCCATCTATGCCGCGGCGACCCAGACCCAGTCACCGAAGGCGCGGCGCTGGCTCAGCATCTATATCTCCGCCTTTACGGCCGTCATCCTGTCCATCTTCTATTTCGCGGGGTTAAGCATCCTGCAGTTCTTCGGAATCTCGATGGACGCCTTCCGTATTGCCGGCGGTCTGTTGCTGTTCCTGATGGGGCTTCAGATGGCGCAGGGCGATTTCATGGAGACCTTTGCCCACGCCGAGGACGTCAAAAGCGGCGGGGATCCAACGACGGGCGTGCAGCCCCTGGGACATCGTGAGACGGCCAAGAAAAGCTTTGAGAAACTGGTCGTGCCTTTTGCCTTTCCGTTGATGGTCGGGCCGGGAACGATTTCGACGGTTATCATTCAGGCGGGTGTGGCGCAGGACCTTGGCCCCCTGGCCGTGGTGGTGGGGGTATTGGCCATCCTGACCACGGCCGTGGCGATCCTGATTTCGCTTTTGCTGTCGAACACCATTTCGCGCATTTTCGGCCGGGTGGGGATGGTCGTCGTGGTGCGGGTGCTGGGGTTGATCCTGTGCGCCCTGTCGGTCCAGATCATTATCTCGTCGATCGGCGCGATTACTCAGGACATCATCCTGCCGAGCGCCGCGCATCCGTATGAGAGCGGACACGGCCGGTAACGGAACGAAGTCGATAAAGAGCTTTTCGCCCTCTTCGCTGAACAGGGAGGGCGAAGGTTGGATGGCTATCGGTGGATTTTCCGGAGTTGTCCCGACGCCAGTTCCATGACCCAGTCGTCGGGCAGGACCTTCAGCAGCGCGGCCGCCGTCTTGTTCGGTGCGCCCGGCACGCAGCAGGCGCGATTGGCTTCACCGGCGACAAAGCCCTCACGCGCGACTTCGTCGGCGCCCATCCACCACCATTCGGGAATGGCCTTCGACAGCTTGGAGCGCGTGCCGACGACGTCGTGGAATTCGGAATAGGTCCAGCCGGGACATAACGAGGTCACGTGGACGCCGTGATCGCGGACCTCAAGATGCAGGCTTTGGGAGAACCGCGTCAGCCCGGTTTTCACAGGCCCATACAGCGTATCTCCGGGCGAGGCCGGCAGGTAACCGGCCAGCGAGGAGACATTGATGATGCGGCCGAACTTGCGTTCGATCATGCCGGGCAGGAAGCGGTGGGTCAGTTCGATCGGTGCCAGCCACATGACCTGCATGAAGGCGCGATGCTGTTCCAGTGTGGTGCCCAGGAACCCGCCGGGCTGCCCGTAGCCGGCATTGTTAACCAGGCCATCGACGCTGCGGCCAAGCGCTAAAATACCGTGTTGCAGGGCTTCAGGCGTGGCGGGGTCGGCCAGATCTCCAGGCAGGGCGTGGGCTTCGACACCGAAGCGCAGGCGGATTTCCTCGACCAGGGTTTCCAGTCGGTCCTGGCGCCGGGCGGTCAGTGCGACGTCCCAGCCGTGCGAGGCATAGGTGCGCGCGAACGCCATGCCGATCCCTGCGGATGCTCCGGTAATCAGGACAAGACGGCGAGCCAAGGCTTCAATTCCCCTCTAGCGATATCCGAAACGCAGTTCGACGAAGTCAAAAGTGCGAAGCGGTTTTCGGTTAAATGTCGCGACAAAACAAAAAGCTATCAGACACGGATCGAACACGACCGGTGCTGGAAATGCAAGCGGATTGATAATGTGGAATGTTTACCGAGGTCTGAATGCCCCCAGCACCGCCCCTCAGGCCGGAATCTGGATTTTCTCGCAGTCCTCGGCCGTGTCGCCGACGTGCTTCAGCAGGTCCGCGACCGTGATTTTCGACAGGCTGACCGAGGCCGCTGCGTTGGCCAGTTGCATGGCGTCGTTGACCGCGCGCGGAATGGCCTGGCTGACCGGGCAGCCCTTGGCGCCGACCGGTGCCGAGCCCAGGTGCGCGCAGCCGTTCACAGCCCTCAGCACTTCATCGAGGCGGATATGTTCGGGCCGTTTGAGCAGCCAGGCGCCACCTGCCACGCCTGAGCAGGTCGCCACCAGACCGGCCTTGGCCAGCTGAGTCGTCATGCGACGAATAACGACGGGGTTCGTCGGAATGCTTGCCGCCAGTATGGATGACGACACGGCCTGCTCACGCGAATAGGCGTTGCGGTGGGCAAGGTACGCCAGGGTATGCGCTGCGACGGGAAATCTTTGGCTATCGGACATGATTATCTCGATAATACAACAGTTTTGGTTCTGTTCCTAGGGCAGCCAAGTCACAGCTCCGTCATGAACGCCCTAAATGGGCATTGAATGTGTTTTTAAATAGGCGTAAGAGCGCGTCGTTCAAGCGAGGGCGTCCTTGAAAAGACCGTGTGTGTCATGCCCTCAGGAGAGTGTACATGACAGGGGACTCCCCTGCCGGAACGCCGGGCTCCCAGCCGGCTCCGGCGACCGCCGCAGACGCGCCGACCACAGCCGTCGCGGCCACCGTTTCCACAACATCGAAGGATGCCGCTGCGGAAGCTCCCGCCCATCATGGCCATGGTCATGCGGGATTTTTCGCGCTGGCGCTCGGTTCTGTCGGCGTCGTTTTCGGCGATATCGGCACCTCGCCGCTTTATGCCTTCAAGGAAGCCCTGCACGCTGCCGCCCATGACGGGGTGACGCGGCCGGAAATCCTGGGCGTCGTGTCATTGGCTCTGTGGGCGATGATCCTGATCGTTGCCGTCAAATATGTCGGCTTCATCATGCGTGCCGACAACAATGGCGAAGGCGGCGTCCTGTCGCTTATGGCCCTGGCCCAGCGCGCCATGGGGCGCAGGACGCAGATCGTCTTCGTCCTTGGCGTTATCGGCGCGGCCCTGTTCTACGGCGACGCCGTCATCACACCGGCCATGTCGGTGCTGTCCGCTGTCGAAGGCCTGCGCACCATTCCCGGCATGGAAAACAGCATATCGACGGAAATGGTCCTGGCCATATCGGGCGTCATGTTGCTGGGCCTGTTCATGTTCCAGAGCAAGGGTACGGCCAAGGTCGGTGTCGTCTTCGGCCCCATCTGCGCCATCTGGTTCTCGGTCATGGCGGTACTGGGGGTCATGCAGCTTATCGGCCGGCCCGAAATTCTCACGGCGATAAATCCCTTTTATGCAGTGAAGTTTCTGGCCGAACACGGACTGGCTGGCTTCATCGTCCTGGGCGCCGTCTTCCTGACGGTGACGGGCGCCGAGGCCCTGACCGCCGACATGGGCCATTTTGGCCGCTGGCCGATCCAGGCGGCATGGCTGTTCTTCGTGCTGCCGTGCCTGAGCCTTAACTATCTGGGGCAGGGCGCCCTGGCGCTGAAGGTTCTGGAGGCGACGCCGGCTGGCCAGCCCTACCATCAGATGAACTGGTTCTTCGAAATGGCGCCCGAAGCCTATCGTCTGCCGCTGGTTATCCTGGCCGGCATGGCGACAGTTGTGGCGTCGCAGGCGGTCATTACCGGAGCCTTTTCGCTAACCCAGCAGGCGATCCAGCTCGGTCTCCTGCCGCGCCTGACGGTGACGCGGACTTCGGAAACGCAGTCCGGCCAGATTTTCGTTCCTCAGTTGAACAACATGCTGCTGGCCGGTGTCGTCGTGGTCATGGTCACCTTCCAGACCTCGTCGGCCCTGGCGCACGCCTATGGCCTGGCCGTGACGGGCACCATGGTGGTGACGACCATGATGGCGACGGTCGTGATGCGCCAGATGTGGAAGTGGAGCTGGCCGGCTGTTTTGGCTTTCGTTATTCCGTTCATGATTCTCGACCTGTCCTTCCTGAGCGCCAACGCGCTGCGGTTCCTGTCCGGCGGCTGGCTGCCGGTGTTGATCGGCGCGTCGCTGTTCCTGGTCATGGCGACATGGGTGCGCGGTAGCCAGATCCTTATGGACAAGTCGCGCCGGGACAGCGTGATGCTGGTCGACCTGGTGGAAATGATGAAGAAGCGGCCGCCGCACCGTGTGGCGGGCACGGCGATCTTTTTGACCTCGGATGCCGAAATCGCGCCGGTCGCGCTCATGCACAACCTCAAGCACAACAAGGTGCTGCATGAGAAGAACGTCATCTTGACGGTGCGGACGGCCAATACGCCGCGCGTGCCCGATGCCGAGCGCGTGACGATCGAGATCATCAACGAGGACTTCAAGCGGCTGACGATCAGCTACGGCTTCATGGAAAGCCCGAACCTGCCGCGGGCGCTTGGCGTCTGCCGCAAGCTGGGCCTGAAGTTCGACATCATGGCCACCAGCTTCTTCCTGGGCAAACGCAACGTCGTGCCTTCGGCCAATTCTGGAATGCCGCTGTGGCAGGACAAGCTGTACATCTTCCTGATGCGCAACGCGGCTAACCCGACGGACTTCTTCCATATTCCGCCGGGTCGCGTGGTCGAACTTGGAACCCAAGTGACTGTTTGATTCCAAACCGCCAGCGAAGCCCTGCGGCGCATGAGCTTAAAAAAGCCTGGGTGCAGGGTCCGTCGGACCCTGCCCGCCGGAGGCTCTTAAATAGTCGGGTTCGCCACTTCCCCACTGAACCGTCCCTTGAACACCATGGCCGATAACGGCTGGCGGTCCGATGGCGTTTCGCGTGCCTTCAGGAAGTCGGGAAGGCTGTCCGGATCGCCCTTGTAGCCTATGGCAAAGGCGGCCTCGAGCTTTACATTGGCCGGCAGGCCAAGAACCAGCGGCGCCTTGTCATATTCAAGCCCACCCATGCCGTGGGCGACGAGACCCAGCTTGTGTGCCTGCAATGCCAGGGCAAAGGACGCGGCCCCAGTATCAAAGCTGTGGGTCGGAATGGCGCGTTCGCCGTCGTAGGTCGTGACCGAAACGGCAAAGATCAGTGCGCCGGCATGCTTCGCCCAGCCTTCATTGAACGGCACCAGCAGGCTCAAAAGCGTGTCGAATTCCGGTGTATCCTTCAGCGCGTAGATAAAACGCCAGGGCTGGAGGTTCGAGGCCGACGGCGACCAGCGCGCGGCCTCGAGCACGCTGAACACTTGGTCTTCGGTCACTGGCGTGTCGGCGAAAGCCCGTGGTGACCAGCGTTCCAGGAATTGCGAATCGATCGGGTGGGTTGGGCTGCGGAACGAGATGCTCATCGTATGTCCCTTTAATATGATTGGCTTTTATGGCCGAACTCTGGTTCACAAAGGTACGGTCGTTATTCGTAACTAAGATAGTGTCAGTTACATTTGATTCAAGAGGCCCCGTGCTCGATTCTTTGCAAACCCGCTTCGATTTTTTGACGCCCTGTCTGACCGTCTATGGTCCAAAGGACTCTGGCCCGCGTCCCGCGGTGCTGATCTTTCACGCCTGCAACGGTGTGCGTCCGCATATCCACGGTTACGCCCGGCTGGCGGAAAAGGCCGGAGTGCGCGCCTTCGTCATCGATTCGTTCATGCCGCGTGGCTGGGATCATACGGCGGCTGTCAGCCTGGTGTGTTCAGGCCTGGCCCTGCACGGCTATGAGCGGTCGGGCGATGTGCTGGCGGCTGTGTGGGGGATTGCGCAGCGACCGGATGTCGATGCGTCGCGCCTGTGCCTGGCAGGCTGGAGTCACGGCGCGTGGTCGATCATGGACCTGATGACGCAACGGCTGGAGCGACAAGGCGCGGCGCGGTTGAAAGATCCGAGTCCGGAGCCGCTGAAGGGCGTGAAGAGCGTGTTCCTGGTCTATCCGTATATAAACTTCCCGGCGCGCAGCAATACGCATCATTGGGAGTATCGGCCGCAGACCCTGGCCGTGCTGGCGCGCAGCGATTTCCTGACGGCCCATGCCCATGCCGCCAATATTTTCAAGCGCTTGAAGGACGAGGGCGTGCCGGTTGATACACTGGATCTGGACGCCACACATTGTTTTGACGAGGATGGCATTCATTTCGGCTCGTTCATGTCCTATGATGCCGCATGTCACGACCGGACCGAGCAGGCGTTTGTGCGGTTTCTGGAAGAGACGCTGGGGTAGGGCAGAGTTCCTTCTCCCCGACCTCGCCGGCAGGCAAAGCAGGGAGAAGGGAAAAAGAGGGGGACGAAATGCAAACCATGGCTGAGCGTTATGCGCTGCTGGCGAAACACATCACGGTCTACGGCCCGAACGACAACCGCGTCCTGCCGGCCATTGTGCTGTTTCATGGTTGTGGCGGGATGCGTCCGCACATCCACACCTACGCCAGGGCGGCGGCCGAGACCGGCATTCGCGCTTATGTCGTCGACAGCTTCCTGCCGCGCGGCTGGGACCGGGCGTTTGCCGTGTCGCTGATCTGCACAGGCGCCTTCATGCAGGGCTATGAGCGCTCCGGCGATGTGCTCAGCGTACTGTGGGGGCTGAAGGAATCGGGCCGCGTCGATCTGGACAATGTCGTCCTGGCCGGTTTCAGCCATGGCGGCTGGTCGATCATGGACCTGATGACCCAAGCGCTTACCAAGCCCGGTGAGGCCAAGCTGGCGGATCCGGATGCGTCTTTGGCGGATCGGGTCAAGGGCCTGTTCCTGGTCTATCCCTACATAAACTTCCCGGCGCGCAGCAATACGCGGCCGTGGGTGCGTCACCCGAAGACCTTTGTCGTCCTGGCGGCGAAGGATCATCTGACGCCTTTGAAGCACGCACAGAAGATATTCGAGAACGTCACGGCGGCAGGCGCCGCCGTTGAGGTTCTGCCTCTGGCCGCAAGCCACGCCTTCGACGAAGAGGGCAATAAGGGCATGGTCATGGCCTACGACGCCGAAGCCATGCAGACCTCGATCGACGCCATGCTGAAATTTCTGGGTGAGACCATCCCGCTGCCGGAAGAGGCGAAGCCGATTGCGGTGGGTGGCTAGGCGAATATAGTTTGCCAGACGGACGCAACTCCCACCCCAGCCCTCCCCCCACTTGAGGGGAGAGGGCTGGGATGAGGGGTTCTTCCAGCGGGCTCAGGCGGGGAACATATGGCACTCGATACGCTGCAGCAGCGGTGCGACCAGTTGATGCCGCATGTACAGGTCTTCGGGCCTGATGATGCCGTGCGGCGGCCGGCCCTGATCATCTTCCACGGCTGCGGCGGGATTGCCTCGAACCTTGCCCTCTACGCCCAGGCGGCGGTCGAGAGCGGCATGCGCGCCTTTATCATCGACAGCTTCACGCCGCGCGGTTGGACGCGCAAACACGCCGCCGCCTGGGTGTGCAAGGGCCTGAAACTGCGCGGCTATGAGCGGTCGGGCGATGTGCTGGCGGCGGTTGCCGGTATAGCCCA
>CBIHPL010000042.1:0-12966 GCA_966212005.1 uncultured Asticcacaulis sp. | reverse complement strand
GAGCACCGGATCGCCATAAAGGCCGGACCTCACGCTGGACGGCGCGACGTAGGAGTTATAAGCGCCTTCACCCAACTCACGGCGAAGAACCGGCGCCACCTTGGACCATACCATCTCAGGTAGGATCGGCGACCAGCTTGTCATGCTTGGCATTTTTTTATCGCCCCAACCATTTGCCCTAAACCTTGTACGCTACACATACCCTTACCTCCCTGCCGAACAGGAATTCTCCTGGCCGTCAGCCGTGAAAAAGCCCCCGCGCAAACCCTAGCCCAGGCGTTGGGCGCAAGCTTTCGGATGCGATGCCTCTGAACCAGGCAGCATCCTTACTTTCGCAAATGGCGGCCTTTCTGACCGCTCTTCACGAAGAACTGGATCGGAACAAGTTCAGGTGAAAACACCTTTCCGATCCAGGTTTTTACTTTGTCGCATTTCCTGACGGCGAACCGCCACAGGCGTGCCTTGGCACTTCGCCGGGAAATGCTCCAGTCTACAAATGCACCCGGAGCCGTTGGTTCCGAGTACCAAATCCCCTTTTCTTCGCGCGCAGGGCGAACCCAGCGCGATGTAACAGTCTTCTGACGCCTGAAAGAGCCAGAGCCCTACAAGCGGCGGCCTCAGGATGAATGGGCCAGACCGGCCCGATCCATCCGAAAAAACGGCTGAAGTCTCCCGGCGCGCGCAAATTGCGGACGCCTCCCGAATTCATCCGTATTGTGATGAAACCCGGTGAGACAGTGTCCCCAAATTAGCCACCTCAGAGCCAGCGTCAATCCCGTTATTTTCATCCCGGCGCTGATAAATATGTTGACTCTCACAACCTCTTCGCTGGCAAAGAGAATTAATCAATTGTTAGCCTAAAATTAACCTTTTTGTGAACAGGTAAAACCATACTTACGGGCTATTTATTTAAGTAAAATAATAGCTTACAAGGATTTTATCCCGCGCCGGAAAACAGGCAGGTTAACCGAATTCGGGCAAAAAAAAGGCAATGCGGCAAAGCATTGCCTTCGGTTTCCCGAACATCAGGCAAACAAAAAGGGCCGGAATTCACCAGCCCTTCAAGCTGAATTTTGGAGATTAGGCGGTAGCCAGCTTCTTGAGCTGAGCAGCCAGACGCGACACTTTGCGCGAACCGGTATTCTTGTGAACGACGCCCTTCGAAACAGCGCGCATCAGTTCCGACTGCGCCTCGACGAAGGCCGACTTGGCCACCGTGGCGTCACCGGCCGCGATCGCTTCTTCAAACTTGCGCAGGAAGGTACGGACGCGCGAACGGCGCGCCTTGTTAACTTCGGTACGGCGAGCGATCTTGCGGATTGCCTTGCGGGCGCCGGGGTTATTGGCCATTCATCACCTGACTGGACGAGAAGATTGTAACAAAAGGCTCGTGCCCGTCAGGCAGAGCGCTAAATTCAAGGCGGCGGGATATAACCGATAGACTTTCCCGGGTCAACGCCTGGACTGCGCTTTTCGCACCGATGGAGCAAATTTTATACACAGGGTTTGAAAATCAAAGACCTCAGACCAGATTTGCCGCTATGAGACTATGCGCCGTCGCGCGGACGGCATCAAGCGCCGGCTGCGGTTGCCAGCCTAGATCACTGCATGCCTTGGCGGTCGAGCATGGCGTATAAAGGCCAAGCTCCGGCACCGTCCGCGACGCCTTGCGGTCAAACAAGGCCCCTACCCGCACCGCGATATCGGACAGGTCGCGCGTCGGCACCTTGTCCGCGTGGTCTCCAAATTCACCGCGCAGCACCTCGGCGACGTCACGCAGCCACAGGAAGCCCGCCGTACACAGATAACGGTTCCCGATGCTGAGGTCGTTGGTAAGGGCGCGCTCGTGCAGCTCCGCGACATCGCGAACATCGACACCTTCGAAGCCGACGCGCGGCAGGCCGTTATATTCTCCCGTCAACAGGTCGCGCACGATGTTCGAGCTTACCGTCACGTCTTCGCCCAGCAAGGGCCCGAAAACCTCTCCGGGATTGATGGTGGTAATCTCCATTTCCGGATAGTCGACGGCGAAATCCCACACCGCCAGTTCTGCGCGCGTCATCGCCTGGTGATGAACGGAGACATGGCCGGTGTGCAGGTTGGACCAATCGCTTTCGCTGAACGGATCGGTCCGGGTTTTGGAGCCATGGCCGTAGACCACCGCGGCGACCGACGACGTGACGATGACTCGGGTAACGCCGGCGTCCCGCGCGGCCTTCAGAACCCTCAGGACGCTTTCCAAAGCCGGACGCACGGGATTGAGCGTGTCGGACGTGTCGTCGGGCGCCGCCATGTAGAAGACCGCATCCATGCCCTGCATGGCTTCGGGCCACCCGTCCGAGTGCATTGGGTCGGCGGCGACGAACGACAGCTTGTCGACCGGCGCATAGGACGACAGCGTGGCTTTCAACGCCTGGGCCCGATCGGGATCGCGCAGCGTACCGCGAACGTTATAACCCTTGCCGAGAAGATTGACGATCAGCTGAAGAGCGATAAACCCGTCAGCCCCTGTAACCAGTACCGTGCGAGTGGCCATGAATGATCCCCGTCGCCCTGTCCCAGAGCCTTGCGGGACAGTATAGGCTCAAAAAACGCGGTTATCAAATTTGTGGTTAATCCTTTGTTAACACGGCGTTTTCCGGTTTTCCTATATTTGACATACCGGACAATAAAAAGTCGATCGTCCTTGATGAACCTTGCGCGCGATCGTGCCGCCGTCGTCACGCGGACACGACCTGCCTTTTCTGTCGTAGACGCAGAAGCGATGCTGGAAATAGCCAAGTTCACCGGAGGCGGCAGCAAAGTCGCTGATCGATGAACCGCCGGCGGCAATGGCGTCCCCGAGCACTGTCTTGATAGCCTCGGTCAGGGCAGCGGCCTCTTTCGGCTTGAGGTCTGCCGCCTTGCGGTCGGGGCTCAGCCGCGCGCGCCACAAGGCTTCGCAGACGTAGATATTGCCAAGGCCGGCAATCCCCGCCTGGGCCATTAAAAGAGCCTTCAGGTTAAGCGCGCGGCCTTGGGCTTTCGACAACAGATATTCGGCATTGAGATCGTCCGACAGCGGCTCTACTCCCAGGGATGCATACCACTTGCTGGCATAGAGTTCCGCCGGGCTGAGCAACAGCATGAAACCGAAGCGGCGCGGGTCGTGGAAGTCTATGCGCGCTTTTTTTCCGTCGGGATGTGTGGCGACGGTCTGGAAATGCAGATGCTTTTCCGCCGGCGCCATCTGGTGATAGTAGACGCCAAGGCCTTCATCGCTGTCGTCGATCTGGAACCGGCCGGTCATACCCAGGTGCGTGACCCACACCTCCTGGGTATCCATGTGCGCCAGCAGGTATTTGGCGCGTCGTTCCAGCCGCAGCACGATCGCCCCGTTGAGCCGGTCGGCAAAACGCTCCGGAAAGGGATAGCGCAGATTGGCGCGGTTCAACCGGGTGTCGGACAGCTTCGCGCCGGTGAGATAGGGCTCAAGCCCCCGCCGGACGGTTTCGACTTCGGGAAGTTCAGGCATTGAGTGGTCCGGAGATTAAGGACTGCAGGGGTCCGCAGACGCTATACGTCTGCCACGGCATATCTGCAAAATCTTACGCCACCCGGATCAACCGGCGGCTGACATCCCCCAGGTCGGCATACCATTGCGCCGGATCGAGTGCGATATCGTCGTTGAGCGCCATGGCGTCCCAGTTCAGTTTCGGCGACTTGCGTTCCGATGCCGCGACAATGGCGCGCAGCTCCGCCGCCGAGGTAACGCCCACCACAACGGTTGAAACGCCGCTCAGGTTCAAGGCAAAGCTCAGGGCCGCATGCAACGGGTCGGCGCCCTGCTCCATCATGATCCGGCGAACCTTTGACAGATGCGGTCCGATGGCGACCAGATTGCCGGGCAAGGATTCGCGCGGCAGGAACAACAGGCCCTGCAGGAAAACCGACCGGATCTGAACCTCTATGCCCATCTCGGCCATGGCGACGATATCGCCATTGTGGACCAGGCGCTGATCGAGGATCGAACACGGCACCTGAACGACATCGGGCTTGAAACGGCGGGCCAGCAACAAAGGCTGATCCTTGTAGGTCGCCGAAATCCCGATCCTGCTGATCAGTCCCTCGGACTTCAGCTTTTCCAGGCGTTCCCACAAAGCGTCGCCTTCGGGGCCCGTCAGGTCTTCGGCGGAGTCGACCAATGCCGAATGCACCCGTACCAGACCCATATGGTCGACCGAACGGCGCAATCGCGACTCGAGCCAGTCCAGGCCCTTTTCCAGACGCAAGGTCCTGACCTGAGGTTTGAACGGTGATGGAAATGGCCAGCAACGGCCAAGAATGCGTTCGACGTCGCCATCATAATGGGCAGCATCGATATGTCTGATCTTGCAGTCACCCGCCAGACTCAGGATCTGGCGCACTTCGTCCTCGCTCACACGCCCCCGTGTGTTCGAGATGCCGTAATCACGGCCGAACTGCGCTGTACCAAGACCTAAAGTCGCAACCATGCAGGGTACCTGCCTTAACCCAAAACCTTAACCATAAGGTGGGTTCAGTGTGGCCGCTAAGTCTTAACGAACCTCTGACAGGAAATAAAAAACCAGTATGGCTGGCTGTTAATTTTTATTAAAATGCCATTAGGGATTGTAAACAGACCCCTGAAAACCGGCCCTTTTACCTCAGCTTGCCACGGGTGCGAAGTGTATAATCCCGTTAAGATGTGGATAAGTCTTTAACAGCGCCAGACAGGGTGGGTCAGGTCGAACCGTCGTCATGCTCTGGATTTTGTTCGGGCGATATTCAGCTTTAAATGCCGAACAGCGCTTCCCGCTCTTCGACATTTCCGACACTAATGCCGAGGTCGTTGACAAGACCGGTGCTCAGTTCATAAACCCAGCCATGTATCGTCAGCGACTGTCCGGCGCGCCACGCTGCGACGGTGATCGGGTTGGTGGAGACGTTGCGCACCTGGGCCGTCACATTCAATTCGCACAGGCGATCGACCTTTGCCGACAGGCTCGGACAGGCATCCAGTTCGTGTTTGTGCGTATGGGCGACATCACGGATCGGCGTCAGCCAGTGATCGATCAGGCCGTGGTCTTCCGACTCGATCGCCGTGCGCACCCCGCCGCAGCCATAGTGGCCGACGACCAGCACATGCTTCACCTTAAGCACGTGAACCGCGTATTGCAGCGTGCTGAGATAGTTCGCATCCTGCGGCGGCGCCAGGTTGGCGACATTGCGGTGAACGAACATTTCGCCGGGATCGAGATTGACGATTTCGTTGGCGGGAACGCGACTGTCCGCGCAGCCGATCCAGAAATATTCCGGCGATTGCTGCCGGACAAGACGCTTGAAGAAGTCGGGATCGACCTGGGTCTTTTCCCGGGCCCAGCGGCGATTGTTCTCGATCAGGTCGTCCAGCATGTCAGC
Source organism: uncultured Asticcacaulis sp. (assembly GCA_966212005.1). Lineage (GTDB taxonomy): Bacteria > Pseudomonadota > Alphaproteobacteria > Caulobacterales > Caulobacteraceae > Asticcacaulis. Next base: position 7,548 of record CBIHPL010000042.1, on the reverse strand, counting down.
ACCCCGTTAAAAAAACGCGGCCGCTTATAGAACCGGCTGGTCCCGGGGATCAAGTGTTTAGATTTCGGCCTTGCTAGATGGAGTGCGTATCCTTCGACGGATCGGTCTTCTTGCCAAGCAGCCCGGCGACATGTTGATGGACGCAGTCCACCGCACCGTCCAGGGCTCGGCCGGCGGCTTCGAACGAGCCATAACGCACCAGAAGCACCAGCACGACCACGCCGAGCAGCGCCAGAAACGCTTCAAGAACCGTCACCAGCAGATGCGCCGGACGAACGCGGCTGACCTTTGCATAGGTGCTCAGCCCTTCAGGAGCATGAACCGGCTGAGAAAACTTCATGATAACCCCCTGAAAATTGTACGAACTGCCAACTTGACGGTTTCATCCAACGACAACGGAAAATAAGGCCGTTGCGCCGAAAATACCGGTAGTGTCCGAAAGGAATATCGCGGCAAAACAAATTTAGGGCAAGGCGTTCGGCGAACTTACACCTAAAGCGCGATATTTATCACATCCTCTCGCCTTATTGTTGATTTGTTTACCAACCCATGTCAAAATGAAAACGATTGCATGATTCGGGTCGTATTCCCCCTCACCGCCCGCCCTCGGCAATCTGGCTTGTCCTGCTGCTCTCCGTCCGTTTGATTGTCCCGGATGGAGGGCAGCCCTTTTTGCCCCTTATGCGCCAGCCGGCATCAAGAACCTTGTCAATCGCGAGCCTTTGGGTCAAATGCCGTAACAGGACAATGTCCGAAGATACGGGCACGACAGAACAGGGGATCAATGCATGGCGGAGAAGGACAAGGGCACGGAAGGCGGCTTGAAGACGATCGTGGCTGCTTCGGCAGCGGGCACGACGTTCGAATGGTACGACTTCTTCATATTCGGTGCCCTGACGACCATCATCGCCCAGAACTTCTATGCCGGTGTCTCCGGCACGCTCGGCACCATCCTGACACTGTTGACCTTTGCCGTCGGTTTCATCGCCCGGCCGGTCGGCGCCCTGGTTTTCGGCCATATCGGCGACAAGAAGGGCCGCAAGGGGACCTTCCTCTGGACCATTCTTGTCATGGGGATCGCGACGATCCTGATCGGCTGCCTGCCAACCTACGCCCAGGCCGGCCCCGTAGCGCCCATTCTGCTGGTAGCGTTACGCGTCGTTCAGGGCTTTGCCCTGGGCGGCGAATATGGCGGGGCAGCCATCTATGTCGCCGAACACGCCCCCCCTGGCAAGCGCGGCGCCTATACCAGCTGGATCCAGTCGAGTGCCGCCTTTGGCCTGATCGCGGCGCTGGCGGTCATTCTTGTCACCCGCAGGATCGTGGGCGAGACCGCCTTCGCCGACTGGGGCTGGCGCCTTCCCTTTCTGATCTCGACCGGCCTCCTGATCGTCAGCGTCTATATCCGCGCCAAGACCGCGGAGAGCCCGGCCTTCAAGGCGCTGCACGAACAAGGCCAGATCGCCAAGTCACCGCTGTCGGAAATCTTTACGCGCTGGTCGAATCTGAAAGGCATGCTGATCGCCCTCTTCGGTTTCATGACCGCCCAGGGCGTCGTCTGGTACACCAGCTTCTTCTACACCCAGGTCTTCCTGGAAAAGATGGTCCGCCTCGATCCCCAGCAAAAGGACACGCTGGTCATCGGCATGACCCTGGTGTCGGCGCCACTCTATGTCTTCTTCGCCCGTCTCTCGGACAGGTGGGGCCGCAAGCCGATCATGATCTTCGGCATCGCACTGGCCTGCCTGACATTCTTCCCCGGTTTTCAGGCGCTTTTGAAATTCGGCAATCCGGATCTTGACGCCGCCTATCGCACCGCGCCGGTGCACATCGTCGCCGATCCGGCGCAATGTACCTTCCAGTTCGACCTGACCGGCACAGCGCAATTCACCACCGCGTGCGACCTGGCCAAGAGCGTCGTGTCCAATATCGGCGTCCCGTATGAAAGCCAGACGGCAACTGCCGGCACGACAACGGCTACGGTCGAAATCGGTGGCCAGCGCATCGAGATCGCCTCGGGCGCCGGCCTCGACAAGGCTGGCATCAAGGCCTTGCGCGCCAAGGCGACGGCCGACATCAAGGCAGCGCTCAAGGCCGCAGGCTACCCGGAAAAGGCGGATCCGAAAAAAGCCAATCTTTGGGCCATGTTCGGCATACTGTGCGTCTTCGCCTTTGCCGCCACCGCGCTTTACGGTCCGATGGCCTCAGCCCTGGTCGAGATGTTCCCGACCCGCGTGCGCTATACCGCCATGAGCCTGCCCTACAATATCGGCACGGGCTGGTTCGGCGGCCTGCAACCTGCGCTCAGCTTCGCCATGGTCGCCGCTGCCGGCAATATCTATTACGGCCTTTGGTATCCGGTGATCACCGGCGGACTGGCCGTCCTGGTCGCGCTGGTTTTCATGAAGGAAACCAAGGGCCGCGACCTGCACACGGTGGAATAGGAATGCTCAAGATCGCGGCCGCCATATCAACCCTTGTCCTGCTGGCCCTGCCGGCGGCGGCCGACCCCATTCACTGGCCCACCGGCAAGACGGCGGCGATCGTCCTCACCTATGACGACGCCATGACGTCGCAGCTCGATAACGCCATCCCGCAGCTGGACAAGGCGGGCTTCAAAGGCACCTTCTTTCTCAATATGAAGGACCCGAAAGACCTGCTGCGCTGGCGCGCCGCCAGCGCAGCAGGTCACGAGCTTGGCAACCACACGGTCAGCCATCCCTGTCCGCTGTCGATCCTGCCCGATCGCCCGAACGCGACCGAGACCTATTCCGAAAAGCAGATGCTGGACGAAATCGCCGTCATGAACAGCACGCTGAAGGCGACAGACGGCAACCGGCCGCGCACCTTGTCCTATCCCTGCAGCCAGACAGTCGTCGGCGGTCAGGATTACAAGGATGCACTGCGCCGCTCAGGCCTGATCAAATACGCCCGGACGGGCGGCGATCCGTATAATTCGGTCATTACCGAAACGGCCACCATCGATCTGCTCAATGTCCCCAGCAATGGCCCGACCGGCAATCCTGACGGCGCCGAACTGATCGCCTATGTCAAACGCGTACATGATGCCGGCGGCCTGGGGGTGCTGCAATTCCACGGCGTCGGCGGCGAGTATCTGTCTGTGTCCGCACAGGCGCACCAGGAATTGATCGACTATCTGCGGCAGCACCCGGACATCTGGGTCGGCACACTCCAGGACGTGCTGGACTACGCCACGACCCAATAATTACTCCGGCCGTGCGCCATCGATCGCGACGATCCGCACCCTGCCACGGTCGCTCTGGCCATCGGCATCCACGACGGTCACGTCGTAAAAGCCTTCGGCTTTCGGCGACCAGCTGAACTCGCCATTGCCATCTTCCACGACCGGGCGGCCGTCGACGTACCAGCTGACCGGCCTTTTTCCATGAGCCGATAATTTGAGCGGCCGTGCCAGTTTCAACCCGCCCTGCCCTTCACCGACCCGTTCGACATAGACCGTGGCGCCTTTGGGCGGAAACAGGATCGAAGCCTTGGTATCCTGTGAATCCAGGACCTTCAGAGCCTGAGGCGCGCCGTCGGGCGTCAGGGCCCGCGGCAGTTGCGACGGCGCGTAGATCTGGTCGAAGACGTCGAACAGCAGGGGAGCGGCAGATTCACGGCCGGTCTGGTCGGCGCGCGCCCCGCCGTCGGGACGGCCGGTCCACACCATCACCGCATAACCGCCGGCCACCCCCACCGCCAGGGCATCGCGGAAACCGTAAGACGTCCCCGTCTTGAACGCCGGGCGATTGCCGGCGCGCATCAATGGCCCCGGCAAACGCCCTGCCGGAGGCGGCGTTTCACGCAGAATGTCTATTATCTTGTCGGCAGCCTCCGCGCGCATCAACCGGCTGCCGCCTTCGTGCGCCCGGCTGCGTTCCTCGGCCAGCGTATAGGCCAGCGGCTTGGCGACGCCGTGATCGCCCAGGGCGGCATAGAGGAGCGCCAGATCGTTGAGCCGGATCCCGCTGCCCCCCAGGGCCAGGGCCAGACCGGCCTGTTTCAATCGCGACTTCGGCCGCACCAGCCTGACTCCGGCCGCCTCCAGCCGGCCCTCGAACGCCTCCGGTCCGACGCGGTTGAGCACGGCCACCGCCGGGACGTTCAGCGAATTGACCAGCGCTTCTTTCACCGACACTTCGCCGTGGAAGACGCGTTCGAAGTCCTCCGGCTGATAGTCGCCAAAGCGCGTCGGCACGTCCATCAGCCGCGTATCCGGCGCAATGACGCCGTCTTCGAAACCGAAGCCGTAGACAAAGGGTTTCAGCGCCGAGCCGGGCGAGCGCAAGGCGCGCGTCATGTCGACCCAGCCGCCCGGCCGGTCCAGCCCGCCGGAGCCGACGCTGGCGCGCACGCCGCGCGTCTTGATGTCGACGACCAGAATCGCGACGGAACTGTTGACGCCCTGTTGCCGCGCCGTTGCCGCGGCCATCAGCTCCAGCCGCCTTTGCAGGTCGGCGTCGATCGAGGTGACGACGGTCGCCTGAAGGCCTCGGGCACCGCGCGCCAACCTGCCGGCCGCATGCCATGCCACCGCCGGAAAGGCAAAGCGGCGCTCCGGCAGGGGTTCGTTGATCGCCTCGTCGACCAAGGCGCTGCCCACCGCATTGGCGCGTTCCAACCGGCGCAGGATATCATCGCGGCCGGTCTTGGCGGCTTTCGGCCGCCGATCAGGCCGGCGCGCTTCCGGCGCCTGCGGCAGGGAGATCAGCAGGGCCTGCTCACCCAGCGTCAGGCTTTCCGGCTCATGACCGAAATAGCTGAGCGAAGCGGCGCGTACGCCTTCGAGATTACCGCCGTAGGGCGCCAGCGACAGGTAGATCGAGAGGATTTCGCGCTTGTCGTAGCGCAGTTCCAGTTGCAGGGCGCGCAGGGCTTCAAGCGCCTTGTTGCCATAGTCGCGCGGGTGTGGCGACAACAGCCGCGCCGTCTGCATGGTGATGGTCGAACCACCCGAAACGATATCGCCGGCGTGCATGTTCGACAGAAGCGCGCGGACGACCGCGGTGCCGTCGACGCCGGGGTGCAGGTAGAAACGTTCATCCTCGACCGTCAGCAGGTTGCGGACAAAGGCCGGGTCGGTGCGGTCGAGATCGGCCCGGATACGCCAGCGGCCATCTTCGACCGGCAGCGCCCTGAGCCACGCGCCGTTGCGGTCCAGCGCCACGGCGGAAGCTTCCCTGGCACGTGTCATATCGGGCGGCAGCATCAGGTTGACAGCCGCCACCACGACCTGAAACGCCAGGAACCCGATCAGGGCTTTGACGAGTGGCTTTATCAAATTGTCGGGTTGAATCTTCACCGTCGGACGGTCCCGTTTTTTGGCTGGTTCTGTCAAGAGTTCCCTCTCCCTGCTTGCGGGGAGGGGGGCAGGGTGAGGGGCTATGAAAGAGTGCGCGCGCGGAAATAGTTTTTTGCCCCTCATCCGGTCGTCCGGACCACCTTCTCCCCGTGTTGCCTGCCGGCGAGGCCGGGGAGAAGGCAATCATGCTTAACCGCCGTTAACCATTTAAATACCTGATTTGGTGCAGTGTGCGGACATGGCCACAGAGATTCGCCCCTCCCTCGCGCAACTGCTGAATACGCCGCAATCGGCACCGCGTCCGGCTGCGCAGCCCCCCGCGCAGCAAAACGGCTTTGCGAGTGCGCTGCAGGCGCAACGCGCCTTCTTCCAGCAGGTCACCGAGCCCAAGATCACGCCGGCGACCTATACGGCCGCAGACATCGCCCGCGCCGCACCGGCTCCTGCACCTACGCCGGCAGCCGTCGACCCGAACCAGCCGCTGAGACGGCCGGGGTCCTTCCTCAATATCGTTGTCTGAGCTATTCCGCCACGGCCACCGGCGCAGTCACCGGATCGCTGTCGACCTGTCCGCTGGCCCCTTCCGATATGGCCGGCATCGGCAGCTTCTTGATCTTCTTGGCCAGCTTCTTGCCGTCGTCCTTCTTGTGCGCCTTCTTGCGCGCCTTCTTTTCTGCACGGGCCGCCTTCTGCGCGTCCGAATGCTCCTTGCGGACGACCGGTTCACCGCTCAGTTCCGCCTCGCGCGCCGAGGTGATCTTGCGCAGCAGCTTTACGAAACTTTCGCGCTTGGGCGGTGACAACAGCGCCAGAATCTTGCCGTCGGCCGCGAGGACACGCGGCTCCATGTCGGCCAATGCCGCCGCGCCACCGTCGTCGATCTGCACCAGGTTGGCGCGGGCGTCGGTGGATGAGCGTTCGCGCTTCAGCAATCCCTTGGTCAGCATACGTGAGACCAGGTCGGCCAGGGTCGAGCGATCGATGCCGGTCAGACGCACGAGGTCGGTCTGCGACAGGCCATCGGTTCCATCAAGCGCTTTCAGGACCGCATACTGACGCTGGGTCAGCGCGCCCTCGCCAGCTTCGGCGTTATAAATATCGAGCGCGATTTGCAGGACGCGGTGCAGGAGGTGCGAGGGCGAGTCCTCGAACAATGCACGGCTGGACGGTGCGTCGGCGTGTTTTGACTTCTTCATGTTGCGCCCTGTTCGTAGCTGGATCAGACATGACTATGCGTCCAGCATGCCAGACAAATACAACATTTTTGCGACATTTCCATCCGGGTACGGATTACTTTGCCGCAGAGCTTTCCGACGACACCATGTTTTTCATCAGGAAGGGCAGGAGCGCTATGGAAAAGACGACGGGACCACCGATCATCGACACCATCTTCCACGTCACCCAGACATCATCCGTCTGGGTCCGCCAGATCACTTCGTTGATGCCCGCCATGGCCAGATAGAAGAGCGCGTAATAGACGGTCAGCTTGGGCCACGCCTCGTCGCGCAGCTTGAGCGCTTCGCCCAGAAGGGCTTTCAGCGGCTGCTTCTTCAGCGCGACACCACCCAGAAGCACACTGGCAATGATGACATTGACGATGGTCATCTTGATCTTGACGAAGACGCCATCGTGAAACACCACAGTCAGGATGGCGAACGGAATACCGATGGCCGCTGCCGCCAAGGGGATCCAGGCAATGCGCTTTTCGGCGACGAAACCGACGATCAGCGCGATGACCGATGCTACGGCCAGCGCACCACTGGCGTAAACCAGTGGCGTCGAGCCTTCCTGCTTGGTCAGACGCGCAATCAGAAAGCCTGCGCCAAACGCGATCAACGGGCCGTAATCGACGCCCGTCTTGATCCAGTTCTGCTTCGGCTGTGCGGGATTGATGGCCAGTTCCGGATCGGCCTTCAACGCCGTCTCCATCAGCTTTTCCGTCGCCTTGTCCGTGGCCTCGGTAGCGGCAACCAGTTGCTCTTCGGTCGGCTTGTCGGTCATTGACTGTCTCCAACGGGCTCAAGCCCAACCATGGAGCGGGCGAAGTCGCGCGCCTTGAAATCGTGCAGGTCCTCGATATCCTCGCCGACGCCGATCAGCTTGATCGGGGCGTCGGAGGCCTTGGCGATCGGGATCAGGATACCACCGCGTGCCGTGCCGTCCAGCTTGGTCATGACCAGGCCCGACACGAACGCCTGACGGCCGAAAATCTGTTCCTGGCTGAG
>CBIHPL010000041.1:0-13110 GCA_966212005.1 uncultured Asticcacaulis sp. | reverse complement strand
AACGATGGTGACGAGGCGCTGATGATGATCAAGGAGCGTCAGCCGGACCTTCTGGTCTGTGACTGGATGATGCCCAAGGTGTCGGGTATCGAGGTCTGCCGCCGCCTGCGCCAGCAAACGACGACGCGCAACCTGCCCATCGTCATGCTGACGGCGCGCTCGGAGGAAAGCGACCGTATCCGCGGACTGGATACCGGCGCCGACGACTATGTCGTCAAGCCGTTCTCGATGGTCGAACTGATGGCGCGCATCCGCGCCGTCCTGCGTCGCATCCGTCCGGGACTGAGCGAAGACCGCGTCGAATTTGGGGAAATCTCGGTCGACCGCCTGTCGCACCGCGTCCAGCGCGCCGGCCGCGACATTCACCTGGGGCCGACGGAATACAAGCTGCTCGACCACTTCATGCAGTACCCCAAGCGCGTCTTCTCGCGTGAACAGCTGCTGGACGCCGTCTGGGGCAATGACGTCTATGTCGAAGCCCGCACGGTCGACGTTCATATCGGCCGCCTGCGCAAGGCGCTTAACGACAAGGAAGAGTTCGACCCGATCCGCACAGTGCGGTCGGCAGGATATTCGTTGGATATTCAGGGCTAATTTCTTCTCCCCGTTTTACGGGGAGACGGTGGTTCGCCTTCGCGAACCGGATGAGGGCCAGCGCGGCTTCCGTGCGCGAAGCCTACTCCGTCAAATCCACAAAGTACGTCTTCGAGCAGTATTCGGAGGTGATGGTCACCTTGCCGTCCGGCTCCAGCATATCCTTCTGTTCCTGCTCGGTGAAGGACTGGACCAGGCCTTCGACGCGTTCCTGCGAACAGCGGCACAGCTTATAGATGGTCTTGAGCGTACTGAGGCGTACGCCGTCCTCATGGAACAGTCGATAGAGCAGCCGGTCGGCCGGCAGGTCGAAATCGGTCAGTTCCTCTTCGCCAAGCGTTTCGAACAACGCCCGGATATGTTCGAACGACTCTTTCGTTTCTCCGCGCGTCTCGTCGCCGGCAACAGCCTGGATCATGGCGCCGGCCGCGCGCCACTGCGGCCCGCCTGGACCGGTGGTCTCGCTGACGGCCAGCTTGACCTGGGTCGGCACCTGCTCCGACTGCGCGAAATAATGCTCGGCGCATAAGGACAGGCTCTCGCCTTCGATCGGCGTGATGCCCTGATAGCGTTCTGAACTGCTCTCCGGATCGAGCGTCATGATGAAGGTGCCCTTGCCGAGCAGGGCCTGCGCACCCAGGCTCTGGAAGCTGCCCGAATTGGCGGCGACCAGCTCATTCAGTTCGCCTTCGTCATAGCGGCAGAACCCGCGCAAACCGCCACGCGTATCATAATCGGCAACGACGTAGCGCACGGGGCCATCGCCCTGGGCCTGAAGGATCAGGCGGCCTTCGAATTTCAGCGACGCGCCGACCAGAACGGCCAGTACGCAGGCCTCGCCGAGCAGGTTGGCGATGACGTCCGGATAGTCGTGCGCCTTCAGAATCTGGTCCAGCGTATCGCCCAGCCGCACCAGGCGGCCATGGACGGGATGCGTTTCGATGACGAAGCGCGCGGAATAGTCTTCAACAACAGTGGACGGGTCAGACATGGGAACGCATGAAACCTTTAGGGCCGTTACAGATTTTACCTGTTTTCAGGAATTCGCCGCAAACAGGGAAAGAATTTAGAGAATTGCACTGCCAACTACCACAATAAAGGGTTAAGGCGGTTGTGCAGGTCTCGCTTTTATCTTATCTGCGGCGCAAATGTATCGGGGCGAGCATAAGCGGCTTTAGGCCCCGAGGGTTTCCATATGGGCGTTTCGGTCATGAATGCAAGTTTCAATCAGCCTAACCTCGCTACCCTGGTGCTCGACTTCGACTCGACCTTTACCCAGGTCGAGGCGCTCGACATCCTGGCCGAACTGCTGTCCGCTGCCGATCCGGCCCGCGCGGCCGACGTCGAGCAGATCAAGTCGTTGACCGACCAGGCGATGTCGGGTGAGATCAGCTTCTCCGACGCCCTGCAGCGCCGCGTCCGTATCCTGAAGCCGACGCGCGACGACATCGCCTCACTGGTCGAAGTTCTCAAGACAAAGGTCAGCGCGTCTATCGAACGCAACCGCGCTGTCTTCAAGGAGCATCCCGGCAAGATCCGCATCATTTCGGGCGGCTTCCACGACTTCATCGATCCGGTCGTTGCCGAATTCGGCATCGCGCCGGAATACGTCATGGCCAACCGCCTGACCTGGAACGAAGAGGGTGTGGCCATCGGCCTCGACCTGACCAACCCGCTCAGCCAGGACGGCGGCAAGATTGTCGCCGTGCGCGGTCTGACGCTCGATGGCGACGTCGTCATGGTCGGCGACGGCTGGACGGACTACGAGGTCTATAAGGGCGGCGCTGCCGAACGCTTCTACGCCTTCACCGAAAACGTGACGCGCCCGAAGGTCGTGGCTGCGACCGAAGGCTGCGACGCCACCCAGGTGGCCGCCTCGTTCGACGAAGTCCTGCATACCGAAGGTTACCAGGGCCGTTACTCCTTCCCGCGCTCCAAGCTGAAGGTGCTGCTGCTCGAAAATATCCACCCCGAAGCCGTTCGCCGCTTCCGCGAGGAAGGCTACGACGTCACGACCGTCAAGGGTGCGCTCGACGAGGACGACCTCATTGCCGCGCTTCAGGGCGTGCACATCCTGGGCCTGCGTTCCAAGACGAACCTGACGGCAAAGGCCGTCGAGGCCGCCGACAAGCTGATGGCCGTTGGCGCCTTCTGCATCGGCACCAACCAGATCGATCTGAAGGCGTGCTCGCAAAAGGGCATCGCCGTCTTCAACGCGCCCTATTCCAACACCCGTTCGGTGGTGGAAATGGTCATCGGCCTGATCGTCATGCTGACCCGCAACATCCCGGACAAGTCGGTCGGAATGCACAGCGGCAAGTGGGACAAGTCGGCGACCGGCGCCCACGAAGTCCGCGGCAAGACGCTGGGCATCATCGGCTACGGCGCCATCGGCTCGCAGCTGTCGATCCTGGCTGAAGCCTTCGGCATGCGCGTCATCTATTACGACCTGGCCGAAAAGCTGTCCTTGGGCAATGCGCGCCGCTATCGCTCGCTCGACGCGCTTCTGGCCGAAGCCGATGTCATCTCGCTGCACGTCGACGGCCGCGCCGAGAACAAGAACCTGTTCGGCGCCCAGCAGTTCGCGCGCATGAAGGACGGCGTGATCTTCATCAACCTGTCGCGCGGCCACATCGTCGATATCGAAGCCCTTGCAGCCGCCATCGACAGCGGCAAGGTCTACGGCGCCGCTATCGACGTCTTCCCGGAAGAACCGCGCACAAACGACGATCCGTTCAAGAGCGCGCTGATGGGCCGCCGCAATACGGTCCTGTCGCCGCACATCGGCGGTTCGACCGAAGAAGCACAGGAAGCGATCGCCGAGTTCGCTTCGGAGCGCCTTTTGGGCTTCCTGAACCGTGGCGACACGACATTCAGTGTGAACATGCCGCACGTCCAGCTGTCGGAAGTCGATGGACGTCACCGCTTCCTGCACCTGCACCGCAATGTGCCGGGCGTGCTGGCCGCCATCAACCAGATCATGGCCAAGTACGAACTGAACGTCCTGGCCCAGCACCTCAAGACGACCGAAAACCTGGGCTATGTCATTGTCGATATCGACAAGGGCTATCCGAAGGAGGCCCTGGAAGATCTGAAGGCGGTTAACGGGACCCTGCGCTTCCGCTCTCTGGTGTGACGACGCCCTGATGGGGCTGCAAACCGTCATCTGGCTGCGATACGGTGCTCACGTACTCAAGTACGCTCCGCTCCGTGTCTCGCCAGCTAACGGTTTTGGCTACGCCGAACTTCGTTTCGCCACGCCATCGCGGCTTACTGGTCCGGAGCGTGGTCCAGTAAAAGGGCTATTTCCCACCGCTTCTGATCACCCTCACCGTACGCGTGACGTTGCGGCGGGTACGGACCCTAGTCCAGGAAGAAAACGTTGTCGTCGTCGGACGTATCGTCGCGCGGCGCTTCCGCAGCCGTCTGGCCGCTGAGTTTCAGCCAGGCGTCGAACACCGGCTGCGGTACTTTTGCCGGGCAAGGCTGGCCGGGCACCAAGGTCTGGATGAAATTGAACTTCAGGCCCATCCGTGTTGGTGTCGACCAGGCCGAGCCTCCGCGACGCACCAGGTTGGTGTCCAGGTCAATCAGCCACAGTTCGGCGGGGATGGCGCAGTTGTTTTCAAAAGCGACCCGCGCGCCGCTCGGGCTCTGGTCCAGGATGCGGCACTGGACGACGGTCTGGCTGGACAGGAAGAGCAGGGCGCCGCGGTCATCGCAGGCCGCGCGTGGCTCGGAGCGCCGGTCGCTATAGTCGGCCGGCTGAATGATCTCCACCTTCGCAGTGGCCGACATCCGTGTGCCGCCTGGTGTCATTGCGGGCGTGGAACGGTTGACGGGGCGCAGCGGCGAAGACATTCGGACTCCTTGAAAATTTTAAGATGGACGGGGTGACCTGGCGCGAAAATGCACAGCCGGAATTCAACATTGCCCGTTCACCATAGTATCCCGTCAAGGTTTACAAAGCGTTGGCGTGTGCAAATTTTGCATAATCAATTACCTTGACATTTTGACGCACCATAGGCATTTAGGCCTTCTCGCATCCGCGAGATGAACACCTTGTGGCGGTCTCTCCGCCTCTTCCAGCGCTGGCCGCGTGAGATATGCCTGTACTATCAGGTGCATATCGCCAGCGACAAAAGGCCGTCAGAGCAAAGACGGCCTGCATTTTTCTTTCGAAGTCCGTGACACGCGCATGCTTCGTCCCACCCGGCCTGTTCTCACAGGCGCGGGCGAGGCGCGTTTGTCCTTGCCCGAAATTGAAAGCGCACGTTACGTGACCAAGACGACCAATAAGACTTTCGCCGATCTCGGCCTGAGTTCGACCCTGCTTCTGACCCTGGAGCGCGAGGGATACACCAACCCGACGCCGATCCAGGCCCAGGCCATCCCCATCCTGCTGAACGGCAACGACCTGCTGGGTATCGCCCAGACCGGCACCGGGAAGACGGCGGCCTTTGCCCTGCCGATCCTGCAAAACCTGATGCGCAACCGCATCATTCCGGCGCCGAAGTCGGTCCGCACCCTGATCCTGTCGCCGACCCGCGAACTGGCGTCGCAGATCGCCCAGAGCTTTGAGACCTATTCCAAGGGCATGGGCCTGCACATCTGCACCATCTACGGCGGCGTCAAGTACGGCCCGCAGTACAAGGCCTTGGCGCGTGGCGTCGATATCCTGGTCGCCACGCCGGGCCGCCTGATCGATCATATCGAACAAAAGACCGTCGATCTGCGCGGTGTTGAGTTCTTCGTCCTCGACGAAGCCGACCAGATGCTGGACCTGGGCTTCGTAAAGCCGATCCGCCAGGTCGCCGCCAAGCTGCCGCACAAGCGTCAGAACCTGTTCTTTTCGGCGACCATGCCGAAGGAAATCGGCATCCTGGCCTCGGAACTGCTGACCGAGCCCAAGCGCGTCGAGATTACCCCTGAAGCCACGACGGCCGAAAAGGTATCGCAGCAGGTTATCTTCGTCGAAGCCCAGCGCAAGCGCGCCTTGCTGTCGGAACTCTATGCCGATGAGAAGCTGGAGCGCACGCTCGTCTTCACCCGCACCAAGCGCGGCGCCGACCGCGTCGCGGCCTACCTTCAGGCCGGCGGTATCGAATCCGCCGCCATCCACGGCGACAAGAACCAGAGCCAGCGCGAACGCGCCCTCCAGGCCTTCCGCGCCGGCAAGCTGCGCGCCCTGGTCGCCACCGACATCGCCGCCCGCGGCATCGATGTCGACGGCGTTACGCACGTCTTCAATTTCGAACTGCCGAATGTGCCGGAAGCCTATTTCCACCGCATCGGCCGCTCGGCGCGCGCCGGCCGTTCGGGCGAAAGCCTGACGCTGGTGGCTGATGACGAACGTCGTCTGCTGAAGGATATCGAGCGCGTGACGCGTCAGCGTATCCCGGCCTTCGACCGCCGCAAGGACCAGAGCCTGAAGTTGCTCGACGAGGCGATTGCCGCCTCGGGTAAGAATACGGAGAAGCCGTCGACGCCCGACCGTCTGCCGGAACACCGCAAGAAGGGCGATCCGAAGCCGGGCAAGGGTTGGCGCGCGGCCGAAGGTGCGGAAGCCCGTCACAGCGATCCGGACGCCGAATTCGTTCATAAGCGCCAGCGCAACCGTCCGGGCCAGAAAGATCGCGCCAGGATGCGTGAAGGTGGAACCCGCGAAGCCGGCCGCGCCGAGCGTCCCGAACGTTACGATCCGATGGCGGCTGAACGCGCGCCGTCCGCTGCCGCAAGGCCGTCCAAGCCGTTCAAGTCGAAGCCGCCCCGTGACTCGCGCTTCTTTGAAGATCGTCCCCGCGACGACCGCAGAAGCGACCAGCCTCGCGGCGAGCGCCGTCCTCACGGTGATCGTCCGCATGGCGACGCCCGTCCGGGTGCGCGCAAGGGTTTCGGTGGCAAGCCGGGCGGCAAGTCGAACGCTTTCAAAGGCAAGTCCAGCGGCAAGCCTTTCAAGGGCGAGCGTCCGGCGGAACCGGAGATCAACCGTTCAGAAGGTGTCCAGTTCAAGCGCCGTAAGCAGTCCTGAATTAGGAAACTCCCTGTGCCCGGCACAGGGAGTTTTTGTTTAGTCAGCCATAGCCTCATAGGCCGGTACGGTGAGAAAGTCGCTGCAGGCCGGCGCCGTGGCCAGTTCGGTGAACAGCCGCCGTGCGGTGGCGAACGCACCGCCTGAGAAGGGCTGCATCTCCTCTTCGATGAGCATCAGGACCAGGCCTTGCGTTACCACGCGACCGTCTTCGAGCGCGGCGCCGTGGCGGATCCACTGCCACACCTGGGTGCGCGAAATCTCGGCGGTGGCGGCATCTTCCATCAGATTATAGAGCGGTACCGCGCCGCGCCCGCGCAGCCACGCCTCGATATATTGGATGCCGACGCGGATGTTTTCGCGCAGGCCTTGTTCGGTGCGCGTGCCGGCATGGACCTTGAGCAGATCGAGCCGGCGCGTCTGCACTTCGGACCTGAACCGGTGCAGGTTGTTCGGCGTGGGCATCAGGCGGTCGAACACCTCCATGGCCACCGGCACCAGATCGGGATGGGCGACCCAGGTGCCGTCGTGGCCGTCGCCGGCCTCGCGCTCCTTGTCGGCGCGGACGCGGGCAAAGGCGGCGGCGTTGGCCTCGGGCTCGTTCCTGACCGGGATTTGCGCCGCCATGCCGCCCATGGCAAAGGCGCCGCGCCGGTGGCAGGTCTTGATCAGGGCCAGGCTATAGGCGCGCAGAAAGGCGTCACCCATGACCATCTTCGACCGGTCGGGCGTGACGAAGGTCGGGTTCTCGGCAAAGGTCTTGATAAAGCTGAAGATATAATCCCAGCGCCCGCAGTTGAGCCCGGCGATATGATCGCGCAGCTCATAAAGAATCTCGTCCATTTCGAAGGCCGCCGGCAGGGTTTCGATCAGGACGGTCGCCTTGACCGTGCCCTTCGGCAAGCCGAGATAGTCCTGCGCAAAGACGATGACCTCGTTCCACAGCCGGGCTTCGAGATGGCTTTCCAGCTTCGGCAGGTAGAAGTAGGGGCCTGAGCCTTGCGCGATCGTGGCCTTGGCGCAATGGAACATGTAGAGGCCGAAGTCGAACAGGGCGCCCGACATCGGTTGGCCTTTAACCTTCGCATGGCGCTCGTCCAGCCGCCAGCCGCGCGGCCTGATTTTCAGCACGGCCGGCGTGTCCGACAGGCGATAGGCCTTGCCGGTCGCCGGATCGTCGTAGCTGAGTGCGCCTGCCCAGCGGTCCTTCAGATTGATCTGGCCGTCGATGCAGTTGCTGAAGGTCGGCGAATTGGCGTCTTCGAAATCGGCCATGAAGACCCTGGCGCCGGAGTTCAACGCATTGATGATCATCTTACGGTCGACCGGACCGGTGATCTCGACGCGGCGATCCAGCAGGTCGGCCGGGATCGGCGCGACGGTCCAATCATTGTCACGAACATGCGCGGTTTCCGGCAGGAAGTCGGGCAAGGCGCCTGCATCGAATTGGGCCTGACGCGCACGGCGTGCCGCCAGCCGCTCCTGACGCTTCGGCTCGAAGCGCGTGTGCAGCTCTGCCAGAAAGGCCAGGGCTTCGGGTGTAAGGATTTCCGTCATGCGGCCGGTGACGGGAGCGGTAATGTCAACTGTCGGGGAGGCGGTCATGGTCTGGTCCAGAGGCATCGGACGGGTCCCTTAACATAGCAAAACAATGTGCGGAAAAGTGTGTCGCGGTTTTTCGCTAAAACATTGCGACAAATATAATCAAATCGCGCCCTTCCCATTGATGAGGGGACGGGAAGGGCGCTTCGGCAGGGGCGGCTTATAATTGTTCGTTATGGGCCGCGCCTGAAGCTTACTCGTAGCCGTGCGCGGCTTCGTTGATGGTCAGCGCCGGCATGCGGGCGAAGTCGACCGAGACGGTCTGCGGCACGCGCGCCTGGAAGGTCTTGATGACGTGTTCCATGCGGCGCGTGACTTCGCGGGTGGCCTCCGAATTGGGATCGAGTTTCAGCGGGGCCAGGCAGAAGTCGATAATCGCCTGAGGACGGGACATTTCCTTGGATTGGGCTTCCATAGCTAACACTCCTTTACTCAGCCGCGAACTGGGCGGTTTCGGTGGATTCCTTCATGGCGGTGGTCGACGACCGGCCGCTGGTGATCGTCTCAGTCACGCGGTCGAAATAACCGGTGCCGACCTCGCGTTGGTGACGGGTGGCGGTGTAGCCGCGCGCTTCGTTGTCGAACTCGCGTTGCTGAAGTTCGGAATAGGCCGCCATGCCGTGGTCGCGGTAACCGTCCGCCAACTCGAACATCGAGTTGTTGAGGGCGTGGAAGCCGGCCAGGGTGACGAATTGGTACTTATAGCCCATGGCGCCCAGTTCGCGCTGGAAGCGCGCGATGGTAACGTCGTCGAGCCTGGCCTTCCAGTTGAACGACGGCGAGCAGTTGTAGGCCAGGAGCTTGCCTGGATGGACCTTGTGAACGGCTTCGGCGAAGCGGCGCGCGTCGTTGAGGTCGGGGTGCGAGGTCTCCCACCACAGCAGGTCGGCATAGTCCGCATAGGCCAGGCCGCGCGCGATGCAGTGGTCCAGACCCGTGCCAGGTTTCAGGCGAAAGAAGCCTTCGACCGTGCGGTTGTCGCGTTCGATGAACGGGTGATCGCGTTCATCGATATCCGAGGTAATCAGTTGCGCCGACTCGGCATCGGTGCGGGCGACCGTCAGGGTCGGCACGCCCATGACGTCGGCGGCCAGGCGCGCGGCGATCAGGTTGCGTTCATGTGCCTGGGTCGGGATCAGGACCTTGCCGCCCAGGTGACCGCACTTCTTTTCCGAGGCCAGCTGATCTTCGAAGTGGACGCCTGAGGCGCCGGCCTCGATAAAGGCCTTCATGATCTCGAAGCTGTTGAGCGGGCCGCCGAAACCGGCTTCGGCATCGGCGACGATCGGCGCGAACCAGTCGCGTTTCGCCCCGCCTTCGGCATGTTCGATCTGGTCGGCGCGTTGCAGGGTGCGATTGATGCGCCGGCACAGCTCCGGTGCGGCATTGGCTGGATATAGCGACTGGTCCGGATACATGGCGGACGCGGTATTGCTGTCGGCCGCGACCTGCCAGCCGCTGAGATAGATGGCCTTGAGGCCGGCGCGGACCATCTGCATGGCCTGATTGCCGGTCATGGCGCCCAGCGAGTTGATGAAGGGCTCGGTGTGCAGCAGTTCCCACAGGCGGTTCGCGCCGCGCATCGCCAGAGTGTGGCTGATCGGGAAGGAGCCGCGCAGGCGCAGGACATCCTCGGGCGTGTAGGGGCGCGTGATGCCGTCGAAACGGTTGTCGGGCGCATTGGGGACAAGGTCGTGGAAGGTGGTCATGGGCGGGGCCTCGAAACGGTGGGAGCGGTGGCAACGGGGATGGGAATGGCCTGCATCCGGGCGGTCATCAGACGGCCGGGCAGAAACAGGCCTGAGGAGGCAGCGTACAGCGACGGCACATCCCAAATGTCGAACAGCGAAGTGAATGTCGGTGATTTTGTCATAATCTGTCTCCTTTCTGGTCGATCGCATCCTGCGGTCGTGAGGCAGATTGAGCGCTTTATTTGATGGGAAGTATAGCGTTCGAGAGTCGAGATCAGCGTCATTTGGAAAACAATGACAATTGTAATTTTGTAAAATTATGACATTGTTCCGGCGGAGGTGGGCCATGGCCAATGTCGAGCGCAAACTGTATCTGGGCGGGCGGTTGAAGCGGCTGCGCTACGATCTCAACCTGTCGCAAACCAAGATGGCCGAGGATCTCGGCGTGTCGCCATCCTATCTCAACCATCTGGAGCGCAACCAGCGGCCAGTGACGGCCCAGGTTCTGCTGCGGCTGGCGTCGGCCTACGATCTCGACCTGCGCAACTTCACCGCCGAGTCCGAGCCGTCGGGCGAAGCGGACCTGGCCGAAATCTTTGCCGATCCCCTGTTCAAGGACCTGAAGCTGCCGCGCCGGGAAATCTCCGATCTCGTCGCCTCGTCGCCCGTCGCCGCCGAAGCCGTTACGCGGCTTTACCGCGCCTATGCCGAGCGCAAGAAGCGCGACGCGATTGAGGCGCGTCGGCCCGAGGACGATCTTGACCAGTCGCCGGCCGACTGGGTACGCGACCAGATCCAGGCGCACCACAACTTCTTCCCGGAACTCGACGATCTCGGCGAGAGGTTGTTCGAAATGCTTGGCGGCGACCCGCACACCCTGGAGCAGTCAGCCAGTCGCCGACTTGAAACACAGTATGGCATCGGTATTCGCCTGATGCCGGCCCAGGTCATGATGATGTACCAGCGGCGCTTCGATCCCCACCGGCGCCGGCTGATGATCTCGGAAACACTTGGCGCGTCGTCGCGACGTTTTGCTGTTCTTTATCAGCTGGCGTGGTCGGAACACGTCGCCGACATCAAGGCCATTGCCGAACGGGTCAGGGCGCCCGACCTGGCGTCGGAGCGGCTCTATAAAATCGCCCTGTTCAACTATCTGGCGGCTGCGACGCTTATGCCCTATGGCCGGTTCCTGGAGACGGCCGAGCAGAATGCCTACGATATGGAGCTGCTGCGCGCCCCTTACCGTGTGTCCTATGAGCAGGCAGCCCAGCGGCTGACCACCCTGTCGCGGCCGGGCAGCCGTGGCGTGCCCTTCTTCCTGATGCGCATCGACAGCGCGGGGAACGTGTCTAAACGCTTCTCGGCGGGAAACTTCCCGTTTTCCCGATATGGTGGCGCCTGTCCGCGCTGGAACATCCACCAGGCCTTCCAGGCACCGGGGCGCATTATATCGCAAGTGATTGAGACGCCGGGTGGCCAAAGATATTTCACGTTTTCCAGAACTCTGGATCGCGGTTTGCGGCCCTATGCCGATGGCGCCTGGTCGGAGCAAGCCGTGGGTCTTGGCTGTGAATTGAAACATGCATCGCGGTTGATTTATGCGCGGGGCCTAGACCTGGCCAATCCGAATGCCGTCGAAACAGGTCCCATGTGCCGGCTGTGTGAGCGGCCCAACTGCCGTGAGCGAGCCGCGCCTCCGGCGGTAAAGGCGCTGCAGGTAGATGAGTGGATCAAGAGTGTAACCGCCTTCCCCTTTTGAAGCGGCGTTCAGGAACATTATGACATGTAATTGTCCGTCAATTTCCTATAATCAACACCGTGATGTGATGCGGTTGCTGCCCTGGCGCAGGACTGTAAAATATCAATGTTACTTTACAATGCGGTGGATATCTAATTCGCTGAATTTTTTATGTGTACTTATGTATGTAGGGTGTGATCACATTAATTCTTTGTAATAAAAATTATTCCCTATCGACAACAGTTTCAGAAGAAATAGTTTCTCTGATGAAAAGGGGCGTTTTGTGACCGCTCCGACTGGAGTGTTGCCCGATGATAAAGTCGGTAGTGGTGGCGGCCCGTCGTCGGGGCATATCCACGGTTTGTGGGCTGGCTTTAATGGCGGCCGTCGGCGCGCACGCCCAGTCCTATACGCCTCCGGCAACGCCCCTGCCGATCGAAGCCATCGCCAGGTATGAACAGCTGACCAGCGTCTCGATCTCGCCCGACGGCAAGCATATTGCCGGACTGATTTCGGTTGAGGGTGAAAAATGGCCGGTCATTTCGATCTGGGATGCCACCAATCTCAGCGCCCGTCCGATCTGGATACCCTCCAAGACAAACCGCATTACCGGGGTGGGCTTTTTCAGCTCCGACAAGATCATTTTCCAGATGGAGCAGCCCATTACGGGCGCGGACAGCAAGCCGACCTTTACGCGCAAGATCTATTACTCCGACCTCGAAGGCCGCAAGATCGAAGAACCGTTCCGCATCACCGGCACGATGAACAAGGATGTTCGTGACGCGTTCGAGCGCGGGTCTTCGGTCAGCATTTTCAACGATGACCTTTACGACAGCACCAGGAAGCTGATGGTGACGGTCGATCCGGTGTCCTTCGTTCAGAAGATCTTCGAGCTTGACCTTGCGACGGGCAAGACGCGGACCGTGGCGCTTGGCAGTGACGAGTTCGAATACCTGCCGGAAGGCGTCGACCTGGCGACCGGTGAGCCGATGATCAAGGCCAAGGTCGACACGGTCAACAACGACTTCTGGTACATGGTCTATATCAAGGACGCCCAGGGGCAGTGGGTCTATCACGAACCGCTCAGCTACATGCTGAAGGCGCGCAAGGCCATCGACATCCTGGGCTATGACGCAGACCCGTCGAAGCTGATCGTGTCGTCGAACGTCAAGACGGATAAGGCGGCGGTCTATAGCTACGATATCGCCACCAGGACCTTTTCAGACGAGGCGCTGTTCGCCAACGACAGGTACGACGTCACGGGTGTCGTCTATCGCTACGACCGGTCGGCGAAAAAGACCATCATCGGCGGCGTGCAGTTGGGCGGCCCGGCCCTGACCACCATCTATACCGATGAAAAATGGTCCGCGATCCAGAAGTCGGTGAAGGCCGCCTTCCCAGGCAGGCAGGTCAACATCTCCGTCAACAGCGACAGCTATGATGTGGGGGTGGTG
>CBIHPL010000040.1:0-13185 GCA_966212005.1 uncultured Asticcacaulis sp. | reverse complement strand
CATAGATGGCGCCGCCTTCGATGCCGGCGCGCGTCAGCATGACTTCGCCTTTGACAGTCCTGCCGGCAAAACTGAGCGCAATGTTCTTGAGCGGCTGGCCAGCGAACCGGTCGGCGAAATGGTTGGTCCATCCCACGGTAAAACCGGCATTGGCAGGTTTAAGCGGCGCGATTTCGACGCCGCGGGCCTCCAGCAGTGTGGTCCAGTTGCCATTGCTGCCGAGACGGGGCCAGCTTGCGCCACCAAGCGCGAGGATCGTCCGGTCGGCTTTGATCCGCACCTGGCCATCGGGGCTGTCGAACAGAAGCGCTTCGCCGTCCCAGCCGCGCCAGTCGTGACGCGTACGAATGACTACGCCCAGCCCTTCAAGCCGGTTCAGCCACGCGCGCAGCAGAGGCGACGCCTTCATGGCCTTCGGGAAGACGCGCCCCGATGTGCCGACAAAGGTTTCCGCACCGAGGTCGTCCGCCCAGGCGCGAAGATCCCTGGGCGAAAAAACGTCCAAAGCCGGCTTCAACGCCGCCGCCCGTTTGCCGTAACGGCTGCCGAAACGGTCCATGGGTTCGGAATGGGTAAGGTTCAGCCCGCCGCGTCCGGCCATCAGGAACTTGCGTGCGACCGACGGCATGCGATCGTAGACGGTTACGCTGGCGCCGGACGCCGCCAGCCTTTCGGCGGCCATCAGCCCGGCCGGGCCCGCGCCTATGACGGCGATGGAAACAGGAAGCGACAATGACATCCTGCCCTCATATCCTCGCACGCCGCGTGCGCCAACGGGCCATTTCGCGCTTTTTACGATTCGGCCGGCGAACAACATCGTAAACTGACCGCATCCTATCGATACTCCTTATGTGTAATTCGGCACAGAAGGAATTAGTCAATGAAACGCCTTGTTCTCGTATCGCTGCTCTGCCTCGCCCCGCTCGTCACCACTGCCTGCCATACGGTACAAGGCGCCGGCAAGGACGTCACCTCGGTCGGTGAGGCCATGGAAGACGCCGCTCATTAAACACGATGCGGCCTGGAAGGGTGATCTCGGCAAGCGCGAAAAAGCGTGTTATGGACGCGTATCTCAGTGAGAGGAGATAGAGATTCATGAAACGTATCGCAGTTTTTTCCCTGATCGCCCTTCTGCCCCTTATATCGGCCTGCAACACCGTCAAGGGCGTTGGCAAGGATATCACTTCCGTCGGCCAGGCGATGGAGAATGCAACGAAGTAAACGGCTTTTCCAAAGCATTTGCCGGGCCACCTGAAAAGGTGGCCTTTTCTGTATGGATCGCTCCCTTTCGAGGGCCTTCTTTAAACCATGAAGCCACCTCATCACTGTCGGCGTCGGCAGGCGACAAGCCTGGCGACGATTGGGTGAAATCATGCTAAACAGGATGGTCTCAGCATGGGGATGTCGATGAATCGCCGGGCGTTTCTTGCCGCTTTTCCGGCAGTAGGTATAGCGGGCTGCGCGCGCGGCCAGGTGCCTGTCGAGGGCAAGGCGGCACAATTGCTCAAAGGCGCCCACGACCAGATTTCAAAAACACTGACCTACGATCCGGCCTATACGCGCATTCCCTATCCCAACGGCGATGTGCCCCTGGTCAAGGGCGTTTGCACCGACGTGGTTATTCGCGCCTATCGCGCCATTGGCATCGACCTGCAGCAACGCGTCCATGAAGACATGGATGCCAATTTCAGCCTCTACCCAAAGACCTGGGGGCTGACGCGGCCGGACAGCAATATCGATCACCGCCGCGTGCCCAATCTCCAGGTCTTCCTGACCCGCTTCGGCCGAAGCCTGCCGGTCAGCCGGAACCCGGAGGATTACAGGCCCGGCGACCTGATCACCAACCTGCCGGGCGGCCGCACGCACATTGCCGTCGTCAGTGAGATGCGATCGCCCGTCACGCAAAGGCTGATGGTCATTCAGAACATCGGCTTCGGCGCCCAGCTTAACGATGACCTGCTGAGCTATCCCATGACGGGGCATTATCGCTATGCCGTCTAAACCGAAGGGGGTGTGAATGACTTTCCGGCGCTTCATTGCCTGGATTGCCGAAAAGCTGCTGGAATGGCAGCTGTTCGTCCTGCTGTTGCTGGCCGTGAAGTTCCTGCTGCCGGTTGATCTCGCCAGCTACCGGAGCCTTGACGCCTTCGTCGCCGGCGCCGGGGCGCAGTGGTATGCCTCGCTGGATGAAGCCGCCTTCATGACCAATGCCTTCATGGGCGGGTCTTATTTCGCCTACGCCTGGAAAACCTGGGTGGCCGCCGGCTGGATGGTCGGCATCCACCTCTATTTCTGGAGCTTCTACATTTTCACATCGATCTTCGCAGGGTTGCGCGGGCCGAAAGGCTACACCTTGCGGGCCGTCCTCGCCTTCCTGATCAGCGCATGTATCCTGGCGTGGCGGCAAAGGGCGATGTTTGACATACAGGCGCTCTATCTCGCGGGCGCACTTGTCGCTGGAGGGCTGATCGCCGTCCTGATCTCGACGGCATTCGGCAATGCCCTCGACGCGCGCATGGCCGGGCAAAAAAGCGAGCGTTCGTCCGGGGCGCGGTCAGCGCGTGGCCGCGTACGCCTCGATTTCAGCCATTAGTTCGGCCTGGCGCCGGGAGCTGGAGAATGAACCTGAGACGCTGTTGCGCGCCAGGGTCACGCAATCGTCCCGGCCAATCAACCCCAATTGTGTCAGCGCCTTGAAATTGTCGTTCACATAGCCGCCGAAATAGGCTGGATCGTCGGAATTGATCGTCGCCTTCAGTCCGTATTTCAGCATCAGCGGAATGGGATGATCGCGCAGATCGCCGACGACGCACAGCTTGTGGTTCGACAGCGGGCAGACGGTCAAGGTCAACCCATCGCGGACAATGCGCGCCACCAGATCGGGGTCTTCCAGCGAGCGGTTGCCGTGATCGATGCGGTCGATCTTCAGCACGTCCAGCGCCTCATAGACGTAATCCGGAGGGCCTTCCTCGCCGGCGTGGCAGGTCAGCTTCAGTCCCATGTCGCGGGCGCGGGCGAAGACCCGGGTGAACTTGGACGGCGGATGGCCGACTTCGGATGAGTCGAGCCCGACGCCCAGGATGCGATCAAGATATGGCTCGGCCATCTTCAGACTGTCGAACGCCGCCTCTTCGCTCAGGTGACGCAGGAAGCTGTGAATGACGCAGACGGACAGGCCGAGGGCTTCCGCATCCTTCGCCGCCCGCAGCAGGCCTTCGATGACGACGGAATAGGGGATGCCGCGATCGGTGTGGGTCTGGGGATCGAAGAAGATTTCGGTGTGGCGGACATGGTCGGCGGCGGCGCGGCGGAAATAAGCCATTCCCAGATCGTAGAAATCCTCCTCTTCGCGCAGGACGTTCGCGCCCTGGTAATAGATGTCGAGGAAGTCCTGAAGGTTCGAGAAGTCATAGGCGGCGCGCACGGCCTCGATGCTGTCGAAGGGTAGGGCGATGCGGTTGCGCCTGCCGAGCGCGAACATCAGCTCCGGCTCCAGAGAGCCTTCGATATGCAGGTGCAACTCCGCCTTGGGCAGGCCAGCGACGAAGGCATCGAGGGAAGCTTTGCTTTGCGTATCGGGCATTAATCAAACCTTTGACGAGATAGACTATCACAAGCACAATCTATCTGTTTTGCAAAGCTGGGTTGGTCCGGGTTTTGCATCCTGACAGGCGAAAATGGGCGGACACGGCTCGCCTGACCGATTAGGGGACATAAACGCGATGACACCCGAGACGCCCGGCGCCGGATCGCCCCAGATTGCAACGCCCACCGTCAGCGCCTCGGCCATGGCCTGGATGTGGCGCGGCGTCGCGCTGCTGGGATTCGGACTCTACCTCTGGGTCTGGTGGACGCTGTGGAAGATGGTCGAACCCCTGGTTCCCGACGAAATCACCGTCGACCTGATGGTGCGCACCGTCACCGTCCATGAAATCCGCCATAAGGTGCTCGACGCCGCCTCGCTGCTGGTCGCCCTGATCCCGTTCGTCCTTTATGTCGAAGCCATCCTGATCGGCTGGGAAAAGAGTTCGGTGCGGCGTATCCTGTTCGCCCGCACCGAAAGCATCAGGATGGATCTGGCCTGTCTGGTCGCCGGCCAGACACCGCTCATGCAGCTTATCGGCAAGGTCCTGACCTTTGGCCTGTCGGCCGGGTTCGGCGTGTGGATCCACGACTACCTGTCGAAGACTCTGGGCTTCGAGATCGGGCTTGGCTTCATGCCGGTCTATGTCCAGGTGTTTGTCTACTTCTGGGTCTATACCTTCTTCGACTACTGGACGCACCGCATCGACCACACCTATTTCTTCTGGCCGCTGCACCGCTATCACCACTCGACCGAAGACTTCTGCGTCATCACCTCGCTGCGCTCGCACCCGGCGGCATTCCTCGGCGTCTTCATCATCAATGCGCCGATGGCCATACTGGGCGCGCCGGTGTCGGTGATGATCTCCGTCAACCTGATCGTCACGACCATCGGCCTGCTGATCCATTCGGGCATCGATTCCCACTGGGGCTGGTTCGGCAAGTGGGTGATCCAGTCGCCCAATCATCACCGCCTGCACCATATCCTGGACTACAAGACCCACGGCGTCGGCAACTTCGCCATCGCGCCGATCTGGGACCACCTGTTCGGCACCTACAAGGGTGAGGCGGGGCCCAGTCTCGCCATCGGCGTCGACAAGCCGCTGTATCGCCAGGGCTGGTTCTTCTTCATCGACCTGTTCCGGGACTACTGGGATTTCGTGAAGACCTACGGCCTGTTCGTCGTCGGCAAACGGCGGATCGACTAAGGAAAAAGGCGGGAGTTGCCTCCCGCCGTCCTGATTTACGCCTCGCCAACCAGCGCCGTATCAAGCGTGCGGCCATCGCTGGCCCACAAGGCGCCGATATGCTTGGCGACCGGATCAGGGAAGATATAATCCTCGCCGGCCTCAAGTCCCTTTACGATTTCCGAAGCCGCGTGCTCGGGCGACGTTTTTTCGAGCGGAATGTCGCGCGCCATGTCTGTGTCGATCGGGCCGGGATAGATGCCGATGACACGAATGCCCCTTTGCTTGAGCGTGGCGCGCAGGGTCTGGGTCACGGATTGCAGCGCCGCCTTGGATGCCGAATAACCGGCCAGGCCAGGCGCCGAAGTCAGGCCAACGACGCTGACCACATTGGCGATCGTCGCCGTGCCGCGGGCTTCGAGCTGCGGCGTAAAAGCGCGGATGACGCGCAGCGTGCCGTAATAGTTGGTGTTCATGTCGCCGCTGATCAGTTCGATCGGGCTGTCGACGAAGTTGTTGAAGGCGGCGGTGCCGGCGTTGTTGAGCAGGATATCGACGTCGGGCGCGGCTTTGGCGGCCGCGGCTACCGATGCATCGTCGGTGATATCGAGTGCTACGGCGACGACGCGGGCGTCAGCGAAGTCGGGCAGGGACGCAGGGGTCCGTGCGGCGGCGTAGATTTTCTTCACGCCGGTTTTCAGCAGTTCGCGGACGGTGGCGGCGCCGATGCCGCGGTTCGCGCCGGTGACGAGGACGGTTTTGCCTGTGAGTATGGACATGGCTTTGAAGCTCCAAAGGTTCGGCCGGATCGTGGGAGGCGGCGCAAAAGTAAACTGATCTGTTTACATTGGCGTATGTAGACAGATCGGTTTACTTCGTCAAGGGGAGCGCCTATATAAAATTCAAGCGCAAGACTTCTTGCCTTGCCGATCCGTCCGTGGATCGGATGTGTATGGAGTACGACCATGGACAAACCCTTGTCCCGTCAGGATGTGAAGAAGCAGGAGATTCTGGATCAGGCCCAGCGCCTGTTCTGGTGCGGCGGCTTTCATGCCACCGGCGTCGATACCGTCCTGGCTGATACCGGCATTTCCAAACGCACCCTGTACAAATATTTTCCGTCGAAGGAGCATCTGATCGAAGCCGTGCTTGATCAGTACAGCGGGGCTGTCGATGATGCCTTGTTCGCGCCGGCGTTTGCGCGCAGTTCTGATCCGCGCGAGCAGATACTGGCCATATTCGACGTACGCCGTGAGATGATGGAGTGCGGCAACTTCCAGGGCTGTCTGGCTATGAAGGCCGGCATGGAATATGTCGGCAAGCACGCTGGTATCGAGGACCGCAGCCGGCAGTCGTCTGTCTATGTCGAGGAACGGTTTATCGATTTGTGCCGTGCGGCGGGCCTTCAACATGCCGGGGACATCGGCCGGCAGGTCAACCTTCTGTTCCAGGGCGCCGTCATGACCGCCCAGATGCGCCGCGAAACGGACGTGTTCGACGCAGCCAAGGCGACAGTGCGGCGGTTGGTGGGGTTATAGGGTTTAACCACGAACGAAACGAACAATGGACGTTCTCGATAGGCACGCAAGGCGCCTTTCGTTATGCGCGTGATTGGCTATCCTGAAGGGAATCCACAGATGCACACAGATCGCTGCTGCGCAGCGCACAGATGATCCGCGTGCGTTGGCCTTAAGGCGCGCAAGCGAGCCCAAGTGAAGGGCGGCGCTTTGCGCCGCCGGGAATTTTGATAAGGGCCACTATGTCCGTCTGAATGGATCGTCTGTGTTGATGCGCGTTAGCGCATCCATCTGTGTGCATCTGTGGATTCGCTTAAAGCAGGTTCCACACACTCGGAGTTTAGCCATCCGGATAGGAATTCCGTGCCTTCTTCGTGCCGCGTGCAATGCGCGCGTTTCGCGTCATGTGCGTTCGTGGTTAAACCCTTCACATCCATAAATTTCCCATGCCTTGCCGAACCGGTATGCAAGGCTAAAATCGTCCGATGACGGATCAAAAACCACACGAAACACTGCCGGTTGCCGCGCTGTTGATCCTGGCGGCGGGACAGCTCGATGCGTACACCTACGTCGCGCATGGCGGTGTGTTCGCCAATGCCATGACCGGCAATATCGTTGTCATGACGGTGCGGTTCACCGACGGCGACTGGCACAGGGCCATCTCGTTTATCGGTCCGCTTGTCGCCTATGTGCTGGGCGTGATGATGGCCGCCTGCCTGAAGCGCCCACCCTTGCGCCATGTCCTGCCGCATCCGGCGGAGTCCGCCCTGGCGCTGGAAATCGCCTTTCTCATCCTTGTCGCCTTCCTGCCGAACAGCGTGCCCGACATGCTCATCGTATCAGGCATCGCCTTTGTCGCCGCACTTCAGGCAACGGCCTTTACCCGTATCGAATCCTTCGATTTCACTTCTGTAACGATCAGCAGCAATCTGCGCCGTTTTGCCGAAGGCTTTATGGCATCGGTCGTTTTCGATGAGGAAGGCAGATACCGCCGGCAATGGCGGTTCTTCCTCACCATTGTTCTATGCTTTATCATCGGCGCCCTGATGGGGGCCTTTGCCTCGGCGTGGTGGCGGGAACAGGCCGTCTGGCTACCTGTCGTCACGCTCAGCATGGCCTTCCTGCTCTGCCTGTCCTGGCGTAAACAGTTGTCGTCCGTTCTGTCGAAACATTGATAGGTCGGCCGAAACGACAGGGCTTTCCAACGCCTGCGTACCGGCTTACCCTGAGGCCGAGCGTTCCTTTGCAGAGTCCGCCTGCCATGCCGTTTCAAAACGATGCCATCATAGGAAAAGCCGTCGGCCGGCCGGTCCTGCGCGGCATTGCCTGGCTCCGACGGGAAATCCAGACCAGCCCCATGTGGTTCATCGTGCTGGCGGCGATCGTCGGTCTGTTTGCCGGCGCGTCCGCCGCACTGATGGGGCATATCTCGCATGCCATGCAGGTCCTGCTCTACGGCTTTTCCCCCGATCTGCGCCTGAGCGAGCTGCCGGCGATCGAGCCGTGGCGGCTGCTGGCCCTGCCACTGGGGGGCGCGGTTCTGGGTTTGACGCGGATCGTCTTCGCCAAACGCCGTGCGCCGATCGATGCGGTCGAAGCCAATGCGCTGCATGGCGGGCGCATTCCGGCGCGCGACACAGGCGTCGTGTCGCTGCAGACCCTGATCTCCAACGGTTTTGGCGCGTCGGTCGGTCTTGAAGCCGCCTATGCCCAGATGGGCGGCGGCATCGCTTCCAAGATCGGCCAGTGGCTGGAGCTGAAGCGGGCCAACCTGCGCACGCTTGTCGGCGCCGGCGCCGGTTCGGCCATAGGCGCAGCATTCGGTGCGCCGCTGGCCGGCAGCTTCTATGCCTTTGAAATCGTGCTCGGCGGCTACACGGCCTCGGCGCTGGCGCCCGTTGCCGCGGCGTCGCTGACGGCCGTGGTGGCGGCGACCCTGCTTGATATCGAACCCTTCGTCATTGCCTCGACCATCGGCCGGGAAATCCCGCTCAGCAGTTATCTGCTGTATGCCGTGCTGGGCCTGATCTGCGCTGGCGTCGGAATCGTCATCGTTCGCGCCGTGGCAAGCGCCGAAATCCTGGTGCGCAAACTGCCCGTTTCCGAGATCTGGCGCCCGTTCGTCGGCGGTATCTGCCTGATGCCGCTGGCCTGGATGATGCCGCAGATCCTGTCGTCCGGTCACGGGGCCATGCATCTCTATCTCGATCATCAGACGCTCATCGTCACGCTGATGATGGTGTTCGCGCTCAAGCTGCTGGCGTCGATCCTGTCGCTGGCCTTCGGTTTTCGTGGCGGCCTGTTCTTCGCTTCGCTGTTCCTGGGGTCGCTTTTAGGGTCGTCTTTCGCCCAGCTGATCAATGTCGTCTATCCGGCGGCGGGGCTCGATACCACCAATGCCGCCCTTGTCGGCATGGCCGCACTGGCTGTGGCGATCGTTGGCGGGCCAATGTGCATGTCGCTGATGGTGCTTGAGGTGACGCACGACTTTGCTCTGACGGCGGCGGTGGTGACGGCCTGCCTGTGCACCAGCGCAATCGTGCGCGAACGTTTTGGCTATTCGTTCTCGACGTGGCGGCTGCACCTGCGCGGGGAGGGCGTGCGGACGGCCCGTGACATCGGCTGGATGCGGTCCATTACGGCGCAGGTTCTCATGCGCAAGAACCATACGACGCTGAAGGTCAGCGACAGCGTCGGCGATCTGCGCGACAAGGTGCCGTTGGGATCGACCAGCCGCGTGCTTCTGGTTGACGGCACGGGCGATTATCGCGGCATCGTCCAGACCGCCGAGGCCTATGCCGATACCTATGAGCCTGACGTGTCCCTGGCGCAACTGGCCAAGCAGACCGATGTCTATCTCCGGCCCGACATGGATATTTCAGCGATCCTGCGCGTGTTCTCCGACTTCAGCGTCGATGACCTGGCGGTAGTCGATGACCATCACCGGCTGCTGGGCTTCGTATCGGAGAAATACGCCAACCGCCGCTATGTCGAGGAACTCGAACGCTCGCAGCGCGAGTTCTTCGGGGAGTAAGGGAGGACTTACGACGGTTAGAACAGGCTCATTGTCTGGCCGATTTTCCCCTCGTCCACGCGGCTGAGCCTAAGCGGCACCGATGCCGCGAGATCCACTGGCTTCATCCGCATCCAGTCCTCCCAGTGATCCGGCCCAAGAACCACGGGCTCACGCGTGTGGATGGCCGCCATGTCCGCTCCTGCCGCCCGCGTCAGCAGGCTGAAGCTGAACACTTCGCCTTCCAGCACATCGGCCTGATCCCAGATGCCGGCAAAGGCAAGCGGCTGGTTATCGGCGCGTGTGATCCGCCACTTGACGCGATCGCTCTTCGGCCCTGACCATTCGAAAAAGGCTTCGGCCGGCACGACGCAGCGACGGTAACGCCAGGCGCCCTTGAAGACCGCCTTTGTGTTGATCTCTTCGATCCTGGCATTGAAGGTCGTCGCGGTCCAGTCGCGGATGGATTTGCGGTACCACATGGGCACCAGCCCAAAGCGCAGGGTCGCCATTTCGATCCCTCCGTGGTCGGGATTGGCGATCAGGCAGGATGCGCCCAGCGTCGGCTTGACGATCTGCGATTCCGCAGGCCCCTCCAGGCGCATTTCATCCATCAGCTTGTTGGCGAAGATCAGGGCTTCGAACTGTCCGCACATGGTCTTACTCCGCCAGAATTGTCTGTACGCGTTCGCGCATCGCTGGAACGATTTCCGTTTCGAACCACGGATTTCGGCTGAGCCAGATGCCATTGCGCGGGCTGGGATGGACGATCGGCAACAGGCCGTCTTGCGCATAGTCCTGCCATGCGCGCACGGTTTCGCCAAGCGTGGCTTTGCGCCTGTCAGCCAGATAACGTCCTTGAGCGTGGGCGCCGATCAGCAGGGTCAGCCGGATATCCGGCAGTGTCTTCAGTATGCGGTCGTGCCACAGCGGCGCGCATTCCGGCCGGGGCGGGTTGTCGCCGCCCGAACCGCGGCCGGGATAGCAGAAGCCCATGGGCACTATGGCAAACCGCGCCGGGTCATAGAAGGTTTCCGGCGTCACCCCCAGCCAGTCGCGCAGACGTTTGCCCGAAGCGTCGTCCCAGGGAATGCCCGAGGCGTGAACCTTGGTGCCGGGCGCCTGGCCGACAATCAGGATGCGGGCGCGCGGATCGGCTTGCACTACGGGACGCGGCCCCAGCGGCAGATGGGCTTCGCAAACCCGGCAGGCGGTGATTTCGGAGAGGAGGGTCACAGCGCACACATAGGAAGCGCGCGTCTGTTCGCAATCCTAGATCCGCTTCTCCATCTCTTCCAGTTCGACACCCTTGGTTTCGGGGAAGATTTTTGCCACCACGACCAACTGAATAACCGTGCAGACCGCAAAGAACACAAACGGCAAGGCCTGGGTCTTGGCGGCGATCACCGGGAAGGCAGCCGCGATCAGGGCGTTCATGATCCAGTGCATGGCGCTGCCGAGGCTCTGACCGGTGGCGCGCACCGGCGTCGGAAAGATTTCGGCCAGATAGACCCAGATCACCGCGCCCTGGCTGAAGGCGAAAGACACGATGAACAAAAGCAGCATCCATAGCAGCAGCGACCGGCCTTCACCGGTGGCCATGATGACGGCCACGCCTGCCAGGGCCACGGCCACGCCAGCTGCGCCGGCGACCAGCAGGGTTTTGCGGCCGAGCTTGTCGATAAAGGTCATGCCGATGACGGTGGCGGTCAGGTTGGCGGCGCCCACCGCAATCGACTGCCAGTCTGCGGACAGCCGGTCGAAGCCCGCCGCCGCGAAGATGTCGTTGAGATAGTAGAGGATGGCGTTGATTCCGGTCAGCTGGTTGAACATGGCCAGCAGGATGGCAAAGATGATCGGCTTCCTGTGCCGGGCCCATGACAGGCGAGCCGAAGTTCGGGAATCGGCCGCAATAAATTCAGATACGGCGGCGGACGGGTTCGCCACTCCCAACCGTGTCAGGCTGGCGATGGCTTCGTCGACACGATCCTTGGCCACCAGCCAGCGCGCGCTTTGCGGGATGGCGAAAAGCAGTGCCAGGAACAACGCGGCGGGGGCTGCGGCGATACCCAGCTTCCAGCGCCAGACATCGTCACCGCTGATCAGCGACGCAACGGCGAAATTGCTGACATAGGCCATCAGTATGCCGAAGACGATGTTGAACTGGAACAGGCCGACCAATGCGCCGCGCCGGTCCGCCGGCACGATCTCGGCAATGTAGACCGGCGCCAGGACGGAAGAGCCGCCAACCGCCAGACCCAGCACGAAGCGCGATATGACAAAGGTGGTCAGGTCGGGCGCCAGCGCACAGCCGAGCGACGAGACGACATACATCAGGCCGATGATGCGCAAGGCGTCTCGCCCACCGATGGCGTCGCCCAGCCGGCCCATGAACAGGGCTCCGACAAAGGTCCCCCAAAGCGCGACCGACACCGCCCAGCCCAGGCCTTGCGCATCGAGCGCAAAGACGGTGCGGAGCGAATCGGTGACGCCAGAGATGACGGCGGTATCGAAGCCGAACAAAAGTCCGGCCAGGGACGCAATGGTAACGCTCTTCAGGTTGACCTGAGCCATTTGTTTCTTCCCGGTTATTTATTCTGGTCGCAATGCCTAAGCCAAAAACCGTTGGACACTTTTAGGCGCCTTGCCCCATTAAATCTATTTGGAAGAAGTATTCCGCTCAGACTTCCGGAAAGTCAAATCACGCCGTTTCGCGCAAAGCCCGCGCTGCTTCGACCATGTTGACGAGCGCTGCCTTCGTCTCCGGCCAGCCACGTGTTTTCAGCCCGCAGTCGGGATTGACCCAAATCTGCCGGTCGTTGAGCCTTTGCCGGGCGAGCGACAGCAGATCGGTCATCTCGCTCGTGTCGGGCACGCGTGGACTATGGATGTCATAGACGCCCGGTCCGATGTCGTTCGGATATTTGTGCGTGCGGAAGGCGTCGAGCAGTTCCATGCGCGAGCGCGACGTCTCAATCGAAATGACGTCGGCATCCATGGCTGCCACGCTGTCGAGGATGTCGTTGAACTCCGAATAGCACATATGGGTATGAATCTGGGTTTCGTCGCTGACGCCCGACGCGCTAAGGCGGAAAGCGTCGACGGCCCAGTCGAGATAGGCCTGCCAGTCGCGGCGGCGCAAGGGCAGGCCTTCGCGCAGCGCCGCTTCGTCGATCTGGATCATGCCGGCGCCGGCCGCTTCCAGGTCCTCGACCTCATCGCGAATCGCTAGGGCAATCTGGCGGCAGACTTCGGAACGTGGCAGGTCGTCGCGCACGAACGACCAGTTGAGGATGGTCACCGGCCCGGTCAGCATGCCCTTGACCGGCTTGTCGGTCAGGGATTGCGCATATTGCCACCATGCAACCGTCATGGCGCGCGGGCGCGATACGTCGCCGTAAAGCACGGGCGGGCGGACACAGCGTGAGCCATAGGACTGCACCCAGGCGTGCTTGGTGAAGGCGAAACCCGACAGCTGCTCGCCGAAATACTGTACCATGTCGTTACGCTCGAACTCACCGTGGACCAGGACGTCGAGGCCGATCTCCTCCTGCCAGCGGATGGCGCGGCCGGTTTCCTCTTTCAGAAATTGATCGTAGCCGGTGTCATCGATCTGGCCTTTGGCGTGGGCGGAGCGCACTTGGCGGACTTCGGCCGTCTGCGGGAAGGAGCCGATTGTGGTCGTCGGAAAGGCCGGCAGGTTGAAGCGCTGGCGTTGCAGAACGGCGCGGGCTTCGAACGGGCTGTGACGCTGGCTGTGTTCGGGGGTGACGGCCTTCAGGCGATTGGCGACGGCGCGATCATGGACCTTGCGCGAATTTCGCCTGGCGGCGGCGGCCGAGGTGGCGGAATCGAGCGTGTCGCGGACGCCGGTACGACCCTCGGT
>CBIHPL010000039.1:0-13744 GCA_966212005.1 uncultured Asticcacaulis sp. | reverse complement strand
ATCGAAAGTGAAACCAAGGCCTTTATCGCCATCCGCCGCGGCATGGCTGAATCGGCCGCGCGCGGCGACATCGCAGCGGCGCTCAACATGTCCAACACCACCCGCACCAGCCGGATCGCCTTCCAGCAGAAAATCGACGATGTCGTTCAGCAGACCATCCGAGAGCTGGCTGTCGCCAAGGCGGAGGCCCGCCGTTACAACGAGAAGCGCGCCAGCGACTTTCTGGTCACCTGCCTGATCGGGATTACGCTCATGCTGGGCCTGTCGCTGTGGATCGTGGCGCACTTCATTACCGTTCCTCTGCGCAACCTTGCCTCGGCCATCATCAAGACCTCTCGCGGCGACTACAGTGTTTCCTTTGCGTCGCAGGACCAGACGTCCGGCGCAAAGGATGAGGTGTCGAACGTGTGGCGGGCCCTGGCCGTCCTGAAGGAACGCGCCGTCGAGGCCGAACGGCTGGCCAATGCGCAACGCGAAGCCGAACGCCAGGCGGAACTGAAGCTGCGCGAGCTTGTCCTCGACTGATGCGTGGCCGGTCCGGTGCCGTCCATCGACGCTATATCGGGCATGAATGCGCGGAAGGGCTTTCAACCGGGATAGTAACGCACTATATTGGGAATGTTCGGGCAACCGGACTATGGGGATAAACGCCCACGTAATAAGCGAACTGGACCCGGGTGCGATTCCCGGTGGCTCCACCATCACACCGGCTTAGGGGTATATGGGGCCGATCAGCATCGACAGGCGTGTAAAGGTGAAGCTTTCCCTCGGCATGGGCTCCCGCGATCGGCCCATTTTATAACTGCGAACGATAACTTCGCTTCGGAACAAGCCCTCGCCGCGTAATGCGGTTAGGCAGTTCCACCTAAACTCCTAGGGACTAAGCCCTCTAGGCGGGGCCCGGCAGGCGCCTTGCAACAGAAGCCTGCCACCTTACCAACCTGCTCTACCCTTCGTGCCCCAAACAGATGCAATGCATTTGGCCGCCGAAGGCATGGCCGTGAGCGAAATAACGCATATTTGTCTGGCA
Organism: uncultured Asticcacaulis sp.; assembly: GCA_966212005.1. Taxonomy (GTDB): domain Bacteria; phylum Pseudomonadota; class Alphaproteobacteria; order Caulobacterales; family Caulobacteraceae; genus Asticcacaulis. Next base: position 12,714 of record CBIHPL010000039.1, on the reverse strand, counting down.
GCCTGTTTTTTTAGTTCCGTTTTTCAGGCCGCGTGATAAGCCTGTTTTTCACTTCAACGCTTTGGTTTATTGACTGCCCCATGTCCGAGGATCAGGCCCCTGTCGATTTGATGGATTATGCGTCCATCACCCAGAATGCGCTGCGCGGCGTCATTCGGCAGGCCCTGTTGCGCGCGGCCTCTCCGGAAGGCCTGCCGGGGGAGCACCATTTTTACATTACCTTCCTGACCCGCGGCCAAGGGGTATCGATCCCGGAAGACTTGCTGGCGCGCTATCCGTACGAAATCACCATCGTCCTGCAGCATCAGTTCCGCGACCTGCGCGTGACTGAAGATTTCATGCGGGTGACGCTGACCTTTGGCGGCGTGCCAAAGATCCTGACCGTGCCTTTCGCGGCGATTTCCCGATTCCATGACCCGCACGCCCAGTTCATGCTCGAGTTCGAGGCCGAGGACGGCGGCGCGCTGACGCAGGACCTCGACCCGGCCGCCGACGAAAAACCGACTGAGGTCGCGCCGCCACCGGTTGTCGCCGACGAGGCCAAGGATGCCGCCGACGCGCCCAAAATCGTTTCGCTCGATCAGTTTCGCAAGAAATAGATTCCGCCTGGGCAGCTCAAAAAAAGCCGGGCGAAGCGGAGCAGAATCGCATAGATTCATAGCGTGAATTGCACGCATTGGCGAACGGGCAGCGGACCTTGAAACACATGATTTGGCGGCGTTTGACGGCAGGCTCGAAGGCTGTTCACATTAAGGGGGCCAGCTTCACGCACCTGACGCGCGTGATGGCGGGCGCCGGTCTCGTGGCGATCCTTGGCCTTGCCGGTCCGGCCGCGCCGCAGGATCGTCCTCTTCCGGAACTCAAGCCGTTCGTGCCAACGGCCCAGGCGGCTGATCCGAAACCGGAACCGATCGCGCCTGCGGCTGCAACGTCTGCCCCGACACCCACCCCATCATCAGCCAGCGCCAGCGCCTCATCCGCAGCGCCGCGTCGCGCCCGCCCGGCCAGTCGCCCGGCGACGACCATGCCGTCTCCGGCCACTGCATCCGCTTCTGGCGTGGCGCCTGCAACGGCGCGCGCGCCGGCTCCGGCCGCGACACCCTCGCAACCGGCGCCACAGGCGCCTCAGCAACCCGCCGGCGCGCCGGCTACCTTTCCGACAGTGAATGGCGCGACGCCGATCGCAGCGCCCCCGCCCACCGCCCTGCCGCCATCCACGATTCTGGCGCCCCTGGCGCACGACGCTTCGACGCCCGTCAGCGCCGAGGACGTCGAGACCTTTACCGATTCGGTCGTGCGCACCCTCATGCAGCGCGACCACGTCATGGGTGTCAGCGTCGCGGTCGTTCAGGGCAACACCCCGATCCTGGTCAAGGGTTACGGCTATGACCGCATGTCGCCGGCCCGCCGCGTCGATCCGTCCAGCAGCCTCTTCCGGCTTGGTTCGATCACCAAGACCTTCACCTGGGTTGTGGCGCGTCAGGAACTGGAGGCCGGACGCATCAAGATGGACGCGCCGATCACCAGCTACGTCGCATCCGACGTCTATTCTGACAAGAGCAAGTACAGGCCGCTGACCTTGCGCGCCCTCATGAGCCACACCAGCGGTTTCGAAGATACCAGCCTCGGCCACCTGTTCCAGCTGAACCCGGGACGGCTTCAGGGAGCGGACAGTTATTTCCGCCAGCACAGGCCAGGGCGTGTCCGCGAACCCAATCAGTTCAGCTCCTATTCCAACTTCGGTCCGGCCCTCGTCGCGCGCGCCCTGACCCAGACCGCAAAGGCTGAAGACGTGCCCGGCCTCATGGAAGCACGTGTCTTCCAGCCGCTGGGCATGACGCACACGACTCTGCGCGAGCCCTATGTCCTGCCGGCATCGAATGTCGAAGACCTGCCCCGGCCCATGGCCGCCAACCTGGCACAGGGCCTGTCGCAGGGCTTCCTTTGGGATGGCGCGACCTATGAACCGCAGCCTTTCGACTATGCCGCCCCGCTGTCCGGCGCGCTGGGCGCGTCTTCCACGGCCAAGGACATGGCGCGTTTCATGTCGCTCATGCTCGGCAACGGTCAATATGAAGGCGTACAGTTGTTCAACGCCGATTCCGCGCGAGCCTTCCATACGCCGCTGCTCAAGATGCCGGAGGGGTACAACGGCTGGGCGTCGGGCCTGATGATCCGTGAGGCGCCTTCGGGCCACACGACGATCGGCCATGCCGGCTCGACCCTGTGGTTCAATTCAAACCTGGTCCTGGTGCCGGAGCTCAATATCGGCATCTTCATCAGCACCAATACCCAGACGGGAGCGCCGCTGGCGGATTCCTATCCCAACCTGCTGATCGAGCACCTGGCCGGCATCTCCGGACATGCGCCTCTGACGCCGACGCCGGAACAGTCCTACGCCGCCAACAAGGCCTATTACAACGCCATCAAGGGCCAGTACGTCTCAACTCGCCGCGCCTATGGCGGCCTGGAAGGCGCCATTACGCGACTGATCAACACGGTCGAGGTCGATGTCGACGCCGACGGCCGCCTCATTCTCACGACCCGTAACGGCCTGTCGGCCTTCGTGCCGTCCACCGCGCGCGGCTTCTTCAATCCGCAGGAGAGCGAGGATGCCGGTCCGGCGTCCCAGACCGGCGGCCTGCACTTCCTTTTCGATGCCCAGGGCAAACACGTCGACGCTTTCGAGACCGCGACCAATATGAGCCGTTATGAGCGGGTGGGCCCGCTCCATAGTCCTGAGGTCGTGCGCACCCTGACCATCATCATGGTGCTGACCTGCCTTGCGGTCTTTGCTTCCCTGCTGATCCGGAACGGCCGCAACGAACGACCGACGGAATGGCAGGCACGGGCCACCATCATTTCTCTCGGCCTGGCGGCTCTTTGGCTGCTGTCCATCTTCGTGTTCCGGCAATGGCTTGAAAGCCTGTCCGACGACGCCACCTCGCTGTTCAGCGACTGGCCGGCCGCCCCGGTCAAGGTCGCATCGTGGGTTGCGGGGCTGGCGACAATCGGGACGCTTTTCCAGGCCGCCACCTTCCCGTTCGTCTATGCCGAAGGCCGTTACGGAGACGACTGGCCGCTTTGGCGCAAGTACCTGCATGGCGCGCTGCTTCTGTACTGGCTGCTGTTTGTCGTCGTTATCGGCCTGTGGAGCGCACCCGCTCTCTGGTAGCCGACCTGGGACAGCAATACACAGATTGAGAATTGATTTTCTCTCCCCCAGTCTGCGGCTATGCCAGACAGCAGCCCAGACATTGTCACCGCTCCGGATAAACCGCTCAGCAAACGCGCCGAACGCCGGGCGAAACAGCGCGCCGCCAATCCAATGCGCGCAGAAAAGATGCACAGGTACCGGCTGGAGCATCCGGTTGCGCCGGCATCTGTTGAACTTCCGCGGTTGAACGTCGGCTGTTCGGGCTGGTTCTACTGGGACTGGAAGGGGCTGTTCTATCCAAGCCAGATGCCGACCAGCCAGTGGTTCCCGCACTATGCCGAAACCTTCGACACCGTAGAGATCAACGCTTCCTTCTATTCGTGGCCGACGGTTGCCGGCGTGCAGGCCTGGATGAAGGGCCTGCCGGAGACGCCGTTCGTTTTCACCGTCAAGGCCAATGAGCTGATCACCCACGTCCGGCGCTTCGACGACACGGCCGGACTGGTCGAGGACTTCGGCTACGTCGCCGACCTGCTGGGCGAGCACATGGGCTGCCTGCTGTTTCAACTGCCGCCGAGCGTGAAGTACGACCCTGGCCTTTTGCGGTCGATCGTTGCGCAACTCCAGCCGGGACGGCGCAATGTCGTCGAGTTCCGTCACGCCAGCTGGTGGAATGCCGAGGTCTATGCCGCCCTGCGTGATGCCGGCATCATGTTCTGCGCCACCAGCGGACCGAAACTGCCGGAGGATCTGATCAGGACGGCGGATGAGATCTATGTCCGGTTTCACGGTACGGACAAATGGTACGATTATCGCTATTCCGACGCGGAACTGGCCGACTGGGCGAAGCGAATCGAGGACAGCGGCGCCAAACGCGTGTGGGCCTACTTCAACAATGACTATCACGGCAATGCGATCGATAACGGCAAGGCGTTGCGTGAGATGCTGACGACTTCTGGGCAACTGTGTTGAAGTTGGCGCGGATCAGGTAATCTGCGGCATTTCTTTTGGCTGCCAGTTTGTGTTTTTAGCGATCATAGCGTTTAGGGCGGTGATCATCCACCTTGCAATGGCAATGAGAGCGCACTTCTTTTGTTTTCCCCGGTTCGTAAGCGCCAGATAGCGGTCCTTTACGTGGGCTTTTGAGCGGCTCGCGGTCACAGCTGCAGCGAAGAGGAGATGCCGGATGTGGCGCCTCCCGCCCCAGATGGTCCGCTTTCCCCTGAAGGTTCCGCTGTCCCTGGGATGAGGTGCGAGGCCGGTCAGGCTAGCAATCTGCTTTCGGTTCCTCTTTCCGAGTTCCGGCAAGTCCGCGATGAGTGTTGCGGCGGTAACGGGTCCTATGCCTGGCGCGCTTTGCAAGCAGATAGAGGCTTTGCGGAAGTCAGGGTTGGCCTCGATCAGGTCGCGGATTACGGCTTCGATGCCGCGGATCTGCTCATCGAGGAGGCTGAGCATGTGGTCGAGGCTTTGGCACATCCAAGGGTCATTGCAGAACTGATGTCTGCGGGTGCGCTCTTGTTTGCGCATCTCGACCATCTGGCGGCGTCGGCTGAGATACTGGCTAAGCCTGACCCGTTCATTGGAGCGGGGTTGTGAAGGCGCTGGCTCAAGGGCTTTGGCCATATGGGCCAACATGCAGGCATCGACGCGATCTGTCTTGGCGCGTCGGCCTGAAGCTCTGGCAAAGTCTCTGGCATCTCTTGGGTTTACACGAACAAAAGCATGGCGACGTCGCTCCAGTTCCATATGCAGAGGTTGGTCTACACGGCTTGTGGCTTCGAACACGATGAGGCGTTCGGGATCGAGGCTGTCGAGCCAGGCCGTGATGACGCAGACATCGTTCTCGATCTGGAAGTAACGCGAAGTTTGACTGTCGAAAATGTCGAGTGTCGCTTTGGAGACATCGACGCCAATGGGAAATTGGTGCAAGGTCATGGTGCCTGTCCTTGTCAATACGGGGTCGGTGGCGACCGCCCCTGGCAACTGTTCAGGTTTGGTGTGGAGCCGCCGGGGACTGAGCCCGAAAGCGATCTCAAAAGGATCGGGGTGTGGACAGCCTCCCGGCGGCGACCTCAACGATAACACACCCACAACAGACAGGGTGTGGGGGTAAGGAGCGCCGATTTGCCTTACGAGCAAATCGGATGAAATCAGTACTAAATGTACTGATTTCCGCGACGAACGCCCGAAGCCATGCGGAGGGCTGGCCCCAAGCTCCGAAAGTTATCAGCGCTAGCGCTTCAACGCATACACCTTGATCGTAATCTGCTCGCGTTCCCCCGGAAACCGTTCGACGAGCAAGCGCGCCACCTGGCTATCGTCGTGAAAGACAAACCCCTTGATCGCATCCAGCAAAGCCTTGGCCAGGTTGTCGAGGTCCATCCACGGCGGATCGCCGATATGCTCCATGCGGATTTCCACGGCGTGATCGCCCCACGCGGCGCGGCTGCCCTTCCATTGTTTGCGGAAGAACTCATAGACCAGCGGCTTGTAATAGCGCCCCTGCGTCGTCAACCCGTCGATCAGGATTTCGATCCCATCCGACGTCTCACGCGCGCGGACCTTGCCGTGAGTGATCCACTCCGTGTCCATCACGCCCGGTCAACGAAGCTGTCGATCACTTTTTTCTCGCCGCCCGTTTCGAAATCGACGACCAGTTTGTTGCCGTCGGCCTCGACCACCAGTCCATAGCCGAACTTGATGTGGAAGACGCGCTCGCCGATGACGATATTCTTGCCCTGGGGCTTGGCGGCGACCGGTTGACGGTGCGGTGTCGGCTTTGGCGCCAGCCGCGACATGTCGACACCGCTGAGATTGCTGTGCGCCGGACTGTGCATTGTACCGGCCGACGGTGTCTCACGCTTGGTATAGTTCGGCTCATAGCCCGCGCGGTCCCAGCGCGATTGCTGCGACGTCCATCCCTGGTTGCCGTAGCCGGTCTGCGACGACGCTTCGACGTGATCGATCGGCAATTCATCGACGAAGCGCGACGGTATCTGGTTCGTCCAGCGGCCGTAGACCTGGCGGTTGGCGACGAAGCTGACCTTCGCCTCTTCTCGCGCGCGCGTCAGGCCGACATAGGCAAGGCGCCGCTCTTCTTCCAAAGACTTCAGGCCGCCTTCGTCCATGGACCGCTGCGATGGAAAGATGCCCTCTTCCCAGCCCGGAAGATAGACCACCGGGAATTCCAGCCCCTTGGCGGCGTGCAGGGTCATAAGCTTGACGCTGTTCTGGCCGCTGTCGCGCTCCAGGTCCATGACCAGGGCGACGTGCTCGAGGAAGGCTTCCAGGTTGTCGAATGCCGCCATCGAGTCGCCGAGTTCCTTCAGGTTGTCGAGGCGTGTCTGGCCGGACGTCTTGTCGGCCCGTTGCATGTCGTAATAACCGCTGTCGGTCAGCAGCGTGTCCAGCACGGTTTCGGCCTTCATCGACTTCGACAGGCCGACCCAACGGTCATAGTCGCGCAGGAAGGCGATCAACGGCGTGCGCGTGCGCGCCGGCAGTTCGTCGGTGTCGACCAGATCGCGCACCGCCGTCATGACGCTCTGACCCGACAGGCGCGCCTGCTGCAAAAGCTTCTGTACGGTCGCGTCACCGATACCGCGCTTGGGAACATTGATGATCCGCTCGAACGCCAGGTCGTCGTCCTGAGACTGGATGAGACGCAGATAAGCGATGGCGTCGCGGATTTCAGCGCGTTCAAAGAAGCGCGGCCCGCCGACCACCACATAGGGGATTTGCAACATGACGAAACGTTCTTCGAAGGCGCGCATCTGGAACGACGCCCGCACCAGGATCGCCATGTCGGAATAGGTCCGGCCCGACTTCTTCTGCCGCTCGATGTCCTCAGCGACGAATTGCGCCTCGGCCGCACCGTCCCAGATGCCCTGGACGCGGACCTTCTCGCCACCGGTCTGGTCGGTGAACAGGGTCTTGCCCAGACGCGCGCTGTTGGCCTTGATCAGACCCGAAGCGGCGCCAAGGATATGCCGGGTCGAACGATAGTTGCGCTCCAGCCGGATGACCTTGGCGCCCGGGAAATCACGTTCGAACTTCAGGATGTTGTCGACCTCGGCACCGCGCCAGCCATAGATCGACTGGTCGTCGTCACCGACGCAGCACAGGTTGCGTGAGGCATTGGTCAGCAGGCGCAGCCACAGATACTGGGCGACGTTGGTGTCCTGATACTCGTCGACCAGCACGTACCTAAAGCGCGCGTGATAGCGCTCCAGAACGTCCGGGTTTTCGGTCAGCAGCTTCAGATTGTGCAGCAGCAGGTCGCCGAAATCGCAGGCATTCAGTATGCGCAGGCGTTCCTGATACATGGCGTACAGCTTCTGGCCCTTGCCATTGGCGAACTCGGTTCCATCGCCCTTGACCTTATCCGGCGACAGGCCCTTGTTCTTCCACTGGTCCAGATGCCAGGCGAACGACTTGGGCGTCCAGCGCTTCTGGTCGATCCCTTCGGACTCAAATATCTGCTTGAGCAGCCGCACCTGGTCGTCGTCATCCAGGATCGTGAAGCTCGATTTCATGCCGACCAGTTCGGCATTGGCGCGCAGAATCTGCGCCGCGATCGAGTGAAAGGTGCCGAGATTACGCAGGCCTTCCGCCGCCGGCCCGACCAGCCGCTCGGTCCGTTCCCGCATTTCGCGCGCGGCCTTGTTGGTAAAAGTGACGCACAGGATTTCCCACGGCCGCGCCAGACCTGATTGCAGGATGTGGGCGATGCGCGTCGTCAGCACGCGCGTCTTGCCCGTACCGGCGCCGGCCAGCACCAGCACCGGGCCTTCGGTACTGCGCACGGCGTCGAGCTGTTCAGGGTTGAGGCCTTCGAACATGGCCGCATTGGGCGCGCCACGTGGGCTTGCCAATTCACTGATCTTGGTTGTTACCGATTCCATCAACGCAATTTAGTACGCCTTATGTTCTGCTCCAACGGCTTTATGCGGCGGATCGCGCATTTGTGCGGGCCATATGCAAAACGGCCGGAAGCAGGCTTCCGGCCGTCATGGCTTATTTATGCGCGAGAACGGTGGATCTACGCGCGTTTGCGTCTGGCCGGTCCGATATTCTGGACGTGTGCCAGCGCCGACAGCCGGCAAAACGACGCCAAAAGGCTTTCGCCCCGTCGCGAGTCGAGCTCCGCAATAAGTGCGGCCAGACTGATTCGCCGTTCCTTCGACATGGTCTCAAGGACCGCCCAGAATTCTGGTTCCAAGGCTACGGATGTGGCGTGTCCGGCCAGGTTTACAGATCTCTTTTTTAGGCCAGGCATGACTTTCTCCCGGATTCATGACCTTTGCTCCCCCTCAGGCAAGATGTTGGTTGCATCCCCTGCTTTACTCCCACCGCCGGGATTTCATGGCATTCCTGGTACCATTTAACCACGACCGTACGAGTGGTGTCGATTTGGGAACTTTTATTGTTCTTCGTCAACCCCATTTATTGGACTGACCGTATTTAAACGCTTTCCTTCCCACTGGTCCTGAAGACGTTTTTGCGCGTCCCGTTCCACTTTTCGCGTTTTCCCCGGCAAACCATAGATAACACGGTTCTTCTCCGCTGTCTCGGTTTGCTTTTGTTTTCGTTTGGCTTTTCGCGCCTTGTTGAGATTGATTATCTCTGTCATTTAAAAAAACTCTCTGCAATCTCCCATTTATGGGACTGCCCTTCTCGATCAACCCTTGCGGTACCAACGCGCCGCACATTGTATACCCAAGATCCGATCAGTTAAAGTATTTAAATCCAAATCAGAAACAATTTTGCGCGATGAAATCTACTTCGCTGAATAATAAAATTACTTTGCAGAAGTGAATATCGATTAAGAGCAGTATACATAGCACTGGGAATATGCTGAGATATTTAACGACAATACCTTTATCGCTACCTATACAAATAAATGAAATTTAACATGCCCTCACGCCGCAGAGCCCTATAATTTGCGCATCGGAACCGGACCGGTTCCCTTTCGGAGGTACCCATGGCGTTGTTGCTCAATATCCTTTGGCTTGTTTTCGGTGGCTTCGTTGCCGGCTGCGCCTGGCTTCTGGGCGGCGCCATTCTGGCCGTTACCATTGTCGGCCTGCCATGGGCATTTTCCGCGTGGCGCATTGCCGGTTTCGTCTTCTGGCCGTTCGGCCGGGAGATCGTCAGCCGTGAGGTCTATAATGGCGAAGGCGATCTCGGTACCGGCTGCCTCGGCATGGCGCTCAACATCGTCTGGTTCGTCTTCGCGGGCTGGTGGATTGCCCTTACGCACGTGATCATCGCGATTGGCGAGGCGGTGACCATTATCGGCATTCCCTTTGCCCTCAAGGATATCCAGCTGGCGCAACTGGCCCTGGCGCCGGTTGGCAAGACGATTGTCGACAAACGGTAACAAGCTCCTTATGTCCTTACGTAACGGAAACCCTTACAATTGCTTCATGACTCGATTTTAATTTGATTTCAGTCCTCCCGAGCCGCATTCTTAAAAGCAACAGCCGCCCGGATTCCACAAATTGCGGACGGCGATTGGAGAGTACAATGCGTAATCGCGTAAAAACCGCACTTCGAACCGGGTCTCTCGGCGCCGCAGGACTGGTCAGCATCCTGGCATTGACGCTGGCTACCGGCGCTGCGGCCCAGATGCGCCTCCTGTCGGACGGCCCGCAGGTCGAGTTCAAGGACATGGTGGCCCGTGTCGTCGTCACACCGGAAGAGCGCAACGACGTCGATATCCGGGTCCGCTATGGCAAGGTCAAGGTGCCGACCCTCATGGTATCCAAGCGCGGTCAGACGACCGTGCTGAACGGTCATCTTTCAAAATCGCGCGGCATGGATTTCAACCTGCGCATCAATTTCGATGACGGCGCGAACCCGATGCGCGGTTCGGTGTTCATTTCCGGCATCGGTCAGGTCGACGTCAATGAACTGCCACTGGTCTTCGTTCGCGTCCCGCAGAACGCCGTGGTCAAGGACAGCGCCTATATCTTCGGTCAGGTCGGTCCGGCCAAGAGCCTCGACTTCATCCTGAATGGCAGCGGCAACTGGAAGATCGCGCCGGTGTCCGGCCCGCTCAACATCATCGACGCCGGCTCAGGCAATATTCGCGTTACCCAGGCAGGTGACGCCATCATCGACAACCTCGGATCGGGCACGATCGCTGTCGATACCGTTCGGTCGCTCAAACTGACCGTCAGCGGCTCCGGCAATGTCTCGGCTCAAAACGCGGCCAATGTAGACATCAGGAACCAAGGGTCCGGAGACGTGTCACTCGGTACTGTGCGCTCGCTCAACGCCGGCCTGAATGGCTCTGGCGACCTGAGTGTACAGCACATCGGAGGCAATTTCAGCCTGGTGAACAACGGCGCCAGCGATGTGAACATCGGCCGCCTTCTGGGGACCGCATCACTGAACATGTCGGGCTCCGGAGACGTGAATATCGAAGACGGGCAGGCCAGCAACTTCGTCATCCGCGGTTCCGGCTCAGGCGATGTCAGCTTTGGCGGCGTCGCGGGCTCGGTGAATATCGACAACAACGGCTCGGGTGACGTCAGTATCGTCAAAGCCACCGGCCCGGTGCAATCGCGCATGATCGGCTCCGGCGAAATGCATATCGGCAACTGATCCGGGCTTCATCATTTTGAACGACGGCGGCGCTCATGGGCGCCGCCGTTTTTGGTTGCGCGCACCACAACCGGCTGTAAATTCAACGCCTTTTCATGCTGCGCCGCACATTACAAAATTGCAATGTTAACATATTGAAATCATTATATTAAATCGAGTTCATGACTTGGTATTAATTTGAACTATACACGCGGCGAGCGCATAACGTCTCCATCAACACAAACCAAGGAGACTACATCATGACACTCAATATCGCTTCCGCCGCCGGCCTGTTCGCCATGACCCTGATGATGGCCGCCGCCCTGCTCACCGTCGGCACGATCTAAACCAGGACCATGCCAGTGTATAAGTAAAGGCGCAGAGATCCCCCTCTGCGCCTTTTGTCTTGCGTAAACGTTTTTCACTGTACAGCCATTTACGGTGCGTCCGGTTCGTCAATACCGCGCCATTGCAGCCCGCCAGGCAAGTCGACAGCCGCATAATCGATCTGAAGCACACGCCGGCGGCCCGGCCTGACGGCCTGTTCCGATGCGTGCAGGATCAGGGTCGCGCTGGCCCAGATATCGCCGGCGCGGGCCGTGCAAAACTTTACCGGCAACGCCTCCGCCAGGCCGGCCGCGCGGTGCGCCGGAATAACCCCCAGCCGATGGCTGCCCGAGACGAGCTTCAGCGGCCCATTGTCTGCGCAACAGTCATCCAGATGCAAACGCAACGTCACCATGCCATCAAGGATTTCCACCGGCGGCTCGACGTGCACCGTACCATCCTTGACCGACCACGGACCGAAGCCTTTGGTCTCCATACGGGTCCGCACGGCAATGGTCCGGTCCTGATGCCAGGCGACGCTCCAATTGGTCTCAGGGCTCTTATCGAACAAGACGACACGCACCGGACGCGCGGCGTCGCCGATCAATGTCCTGGCGACGCGGCCGACCGCGCCGCTGGTCAGCAGCCCCGCCCAGTCGCCGCCGGTCAGACGCCTGCCTGGCCGGTTTCCAGCCAGGGCAGGATCGAGTTGATTGGCGAGCGCAGCGACCGTGTCGGCATCCAGAACGGCAGAAAACAGGACCGCTCCCCGTTCAGCAAAGACGCCGGCATCATAGTCCACGGTTTTAGCCCGGCTTGGTCATGTTTTCCGGGCGGACGAACTGGTCGAACTCTTCGTTCGTCAGGTAGCCGCCGCCGACCGCTTCGTCGCGCAGGGTCGTGCCGTTCTTGTGGGCCGTCTTGGCGATCTTGGCGCAGATATCGTAGCCCAGGCGGCCGTTCAGCGCCGTCACCAGCATCAGCGAGTTCTCCAGGCCGCGCTTGATATTGTCGAGGCGCGGCTCGATACCGACGACGCAGTTGTCGGTGAACGAGATCGCCGCGTCGGCCATCAGTCGCACGCTTTGCAGGAAGTTATAGGCCATGACCGGGTTGAAGACGTTCAGCTCGAAATGGCCTTGCGAGCCCGCAAAGGTCAGGGCGGCGTGGTTGCCGAAGATCTGCACGCAGACCTGCGTCAGGGCTTCACACTGGGTTGGGTTGACCTTGCCCGGCATGATTGACGAGCCCGGTTCGTTTTCCGGCAGGGCCAGTTCGCCCAGGCCAGAGCGCGGGCCCGAGCCCAGGAAGCGGATGTCGTTGGCGATCTTGAACAGCGAGGCGGCGACCGTATTGATGGCGCCGTGGCTGAAGACCATGGCGTCGTGGGCGGCCAGGGCTTCGAACTTGTTCGGCGCCGTGGTGAAGCCGAGGCCGGTGATCGAAGCGATCTTTTCGGCCACGCCTTCGGCGAAACCGATCGGGGCATTCAGGCCGGTGCCGACGGCGGTGCCGCCCTGGGCCAGTTGCATCAGCTTCGGCAGGGTCTGCTGGATGCGCTCGATGCCGTTGGTCAGTTGCTGGGTGTAGCCACCGAACTCCTGGCCCAGCGTCAGCGGCGTCGCGTCCTGGGTGTG
>CBIHPL010000038.1:0-13983 GCA_966212005.1 uncultured Asticcacaulis sp. | reverse complement strand
GCGGCACCCACGCCGTCGGCGGCATGGTCGTCGCTGGCCCCGACGGCTTCATGAAGGGCCAGTACCGCAAGTTCACCATCCGTGACCTCGACACCAAGCCGGGCGACGACTACGCCATGATGGCCGAGGTCTTCCGCCGCCGCTTCACACGGCTGATCAAGGAAAAGGATCTGCCTGAGGGAGAGAAGAGTTTCGGCCGGCCGGACCTTGTGCTGGTCGACGGCGGGCAAGGGCAGCTGGATGCCGTGATGGCAGTCATGACCGAGCTGGGCGTGGCCGAGATTCCGGTGGTAGGGGTGGCCAAGGGGCCGGATCGCGATGCCGGACTGGAGCGCTTCTTTATCCCCGGTCGGCTGCCCTTCATGCTCGAACCGAAATCACCGGTCCTGTACTACCTGCAACGCCTGCGCGACGAAGCCCACCGCTATGCCATCGGCGCCAACCGCCAGAAGCGCGATGCGGCGATTACAAAGAACCCGCTCGATGAGATCGAGGGCATCGGTCCACGCAAGAAGCGCGCCCTGCTGGCGGCTTTCGGTTCAGGCAAGGAGGTGTCCAAGGCGCGCATCGAGGACCTGCGCCAGGTGGCGGGCATCAACGAGGCTCTGGCGCAGAAGATCTACGGCTTCTTTCACGGCGAGGGCTAAGGCGCTTTCTTACGCTATTGAATATAAAACGCTTCCGTTCAGACCACTGCCCCGGTTACAATGGCGTAAAGCCAATCCCGAAAGCGCTGCCCAATGACCGGTGAGAAAGTCAATCCTATCCCCAACGCCCTGACGGTCATGCGTCTTATCGGCGGCAGCGTCATGTTTATCCTGCTTGCCGGCGCCGTCGGCGGCATCCCGTTCCTGAACAGCAATGATGAGCAGCTCTATCCGCTTCAGCGTTGGGGCGTTTATGTCTTCGTCTTCGCGGCGATTACCGACCTGCTCGACGGCTGGCTGGCGCGCAAGCTGCACGCCGAAAGCCGCTGGGGTGCCATTCTTGATCCCATCGCCGACAAAATCCTGGTCTGCGGCACCATTCTGGGCCTGTTCTGCATCAAGACCGGGGACCCCGTCTTCGCCATTCCGGCCGCCGTCATCCTGTTCCGTGAGTTTGCCGTCAGCGCCCTGCGCGAGACCGCCGCAGCCAAGGGCGTCCAGGTGCCGGTCAGCTTCATGGGAAAGATCAAGACGACCCTGCAACTGATCGCACTCGGTGCGTTGCTCGTCACGGAAAGCTGGTCGGCCTTCGACCTGCCGCCTGATTATTACGATGATGCCTTTATCATCTCGAACTTCGCGCTGCTGCTGGCCGCCATTGTGTCGCTGTGGTCGGGGCTGGCCTATTTCCTGGCGGCGCGTAAATCGCTCTAAACCATTCGAATCGTTCGATTTCGAACACGAAGGGGCATGGCTTTTTAGCATCACGTAAAAAGTCCATACTTGGTTACGCCGATTTAATTAGACCTTTGCGATAAAGTCGCAGATGTTACCGGCCATACCTTAAGCGCCTCTTTAAGTGGTATTATGTCCCTAGCCCTATCCACCCTGCTCTATGAATGGCGGCGGTACCTTGCTGCCGTTATCGCCCTGGCTTGCGCCGGCCTTCTGGTCCTGGCCATGACCGGTATGTTCATGGGCATGGCCAAGTCCTTCACCGCCACGGTCGACAAGTCGCCGGCGCACCTCATTGTGCTGCCGCCACAGGCTGATGGCATTTTTGGCGACAGCGGCCAGCCGCGCCGCATGATCCCGCTGGTCTACCAGCACCCGGAAGTCGCCGAAGTGCAGCCGATGATCATGAATTTTGCCTTCTGGTCGAATTTCCCCAAGGAGGGCCAGCCTCCCAAGGGCGACGGCGTCCGCGTCGTCGTGGTCGATCCGGTCAAGGGCTCAACGACCCTGCCTACCGACTTCTCGGATGAAGTCATCGAGGCGCTTCAGGAACCTTATGCGGTTATTCTCGACCGCTCGAGCCTGGGCAAGCTTGGGGTCCAGGTCGGCGACAAGGCCAAGATGAACGGGCGCACCGTGACGGTTGCCGGCGTCGTCGACGGCTATCCCAACATGTTCAACACCCAGGTCTTCACCTCCTTCCAGACCGCCAAGCTGATCTACGTCTATGATGACGGTCCACGTATCGGACCGCTGCTGGTCAAGCTGCGCGATCCCAGCCGTTCCAAGGAAGTGGCGGCGGAACTGACCGCAATCGGCAATGGCCAGTTCAAGGCATGGACCCGCGAACAGCTGTCGGCCAGTTCGCAGCGCGGCATCCTGAAGGAAGGCGGCATCGCCATCATGATCGGCTTCATGACCTTCGTGGGTATCGGCATCGGCATCATCATCACCTGGCAGACCCTCCAGGGCGCCATCATGGCCAACATCAAGGAGTTCGCCTCCTTGCGCGCCCTGGGCGTGTCGATGGGCTCGCTGCGGCTCATCATCATGGAGCTCAGCTTCTGGGTCGGCGTCGCCGGCCTGGGACTGACTGCCCTTCTGGTCCTGGGCGTCGGCGCCCTGGCCAAGTGGGGTGGGGTGCCTATGGACTTCCCGCTGTTCGTCGATATCCCGGTTGGCATCATGCTTATGCTCATCGCCATCGTGTCGGGTCTGATTTCGCTCGGCGTCCTTAAGAAAAGCCAGCCCGCGGATCTCCTCAGATGACAGCCAAACTCGCACTGGATGCCAAGGGCCTTTCAAAAAGCTACAAGATCGGCAAGCTCAAGCAGCAGGTCCTCAAGGGCGTCGATTTCAACGCCTGGCATGGACAGGTCACCATGGTCATGGGGCCATCGGGCTCCGGCAAATCGACGCTGATTGCTGCCCTGTCCGGCCTGATGAAGCCTGATGAAGGCGAAGTCATGGCGCTCGGGGAATCGCTGTGGAAGAAGAAACGCGGCAAGATCGACAAGTTCCGTCTCGATCACTGCGGTTTTATTTTCCAGGGCTTCAACCTGTTCCCGGCACTGAACGCCACCGAGCAGGTCGAGCAGGTCCTGAAATACTGCAAGGTCCCCAAGGCCGAGTCGCACCGGCGCGCCAAGGAGGTCCTGGAATCGGTCGGCCTCGGCCATCGCCTGAAACAATATCCGGCGGAGCTGTCGGGCGGCGAAAAGCAACGTGTTGCCATTGCCCGCGCCCTGGCCAAGGAGCCGCAACTGCTGTTTGCCGACGAGCCGACCTCGGCGCTCGATTCGGTCAGCGGCCAGGTCTGTATCAAGCTGCTGCACCAGGCGGCCAAGGAGCGCGGCGCCGCAGTGGTCGTCGTTACTCACGACCCGCGTCTCGAAGCCTACGCCGATCGCGTCATTCACATGGAAGACGGCCACATACTGTCGGACACGATGGTCAACCCGCCGGCTGAATAAGAACATGCAAGAGAAAACCCCGATGTCCCGCAAATTCATCTCGACTACCGCCGTTGCCGTTCTGGCTCTTGCCATGGCTGGCGCCTCGCTCACCGCCTGCCAGAAGCCGGGCGCGCCCCGCCGCAAACCCGGCGACCCCCCGGCCCAGGTCAAGGCTCCGCCTTCGCCTTACGCCGCCATCGCGGCCGGCAAGATCGACGTCGAGGGCGGCGTGATCGAAGTCGCGGCTCGCCGTCCCGGTATCGTGGCTGAAGTCTACGTCCAGGAAGGCGACATCGTCAAAAAGGGCCAGATCCTGGCCAAGCAGGAAGACCGCGATACCCTTCTGGCGGTCAACAGCTCGCGCGCCAGCGTCAGCCAGGCCCAGAGCCAGCTGGCCCTGACCCGCGTCACGATCAATACGGCCCAGCGCGAATATGATCGCCTGGCCAAGCTGGCGCCGTCAAACTTCGTCGCCCAGCAAAAGCTCGACCAGGCGCGCGACGCTATCGAAACCGCCCGCGCGACCCTTGGCACCCAGGAGGCCGCTGTGTCCACCGCCCGCGCGCAACTGGCCCAGGCTGAATATAACCAGGAACTGACGACCATCCGCGCACCGATGGACGGCAAGATCATTCGCCGCTATGCCCAGCCGGGCATGGGCGCCTCGACGCTCAACGTGTCGAACATGTTCGATCTGGAACCGTCCATCCCGCACATCGTGCGTTCGGAAATCGTCGAAAGCGCCATTCCGTCCGTTACGATCGGCCAGGAGGTCGAAATCATCCCGGAAGCCGATCCGACCAAGATGTATGTCGGCAAGGTCATCCGGATCGCCGCAACGTTCGGCGCTCGCAAGCTCAAGTCGGACGGCGGCAATGAAGCCAGTGACGAACGCGTCGTCGAGGTCGTCGTTTCCGCCGACAACACGCCCTTCCTGATCGGCCAGCGCGTGCTGGTCAAGTTTATGAAGCCCGGCGAAAAAGCCGGCATCAAGCGTGAAGCGCCCAAGCCGCCCGAAAAGAAGTAGTCTGGCGCTCCTGCCCGGCAGTCCTTAAAAACAATTATCCCCTCGCACGCCTGTGCCGAGGGGATAATTTTAATTCGTGCGTGTTATGCAGACCTTGTGAAAGCCGAGAGCGCCGCACAATTTTCCGCTGTCAGCCTGTCGTCAGCCCGTCCGGGCGTCGCCAGCCTCGATGTGCTGCGTTTCGCCGCCGCCGCCTTCATCCTCATTTATCACTATGGCATGAATGCGCCCGTCGAACTGGAGCGGATATTGCCGGTCCTGGGCAGGGGGTGGCTGGCCACGGACTTTTTCCTGATGTTGTCGGGCTATGTCCTGTCCCGGTCCTACGGCGACCGCCTGGCCGGCGGCGGCATCAGCCCCTTGCGCTTCTTCATCCGCCGCCTGGCGCGTTTGTGGCCGTCGCACATGGTTGTCCTTATGGGTTTCGGTATCTTTGTGCTGGCCTGTACCGTGGCTGGCTTTCCCGCCGGACACGCGGACCATTACAGCCTGCTGAGTTTCTTCGCCCAGGCGGCTCTTGTTCATGGATGGGGGATGTTCGACGGTCCGGTATGGAACGTGCCGACCTGGACCCTGTCGGTACTGCTCGTCTGCTACGCCCTCTACAGCCTTTACGCGCCGGCATTGCCGGGCCGCAGCCGGGCGGTTCTGGTCGTCGTGGCCGTGGCCGTCGTGGCAGGCGCGCAGCTGGCCGCTGCCGCCCTGGCGCATCGTGCCCTGGCGGACCTGCCCTTTGCCTGGGGACTGCTGCGCGCCATTCCTCTCTTTCTGGCCGGCAACCTGATAGAGCGGGCCACCCGCGGCTGGCGGGTGGAGCCGCCTGTATTCTGGATTGGGCTTACGGTGTGCCTGCTGTCGGTCGTCCTGGCTCAACAGATCCTGCGCAGCGTCGTAACCGACGCCGTCGGGCTTGCGGCGCTGGCGACCCTGATCGCCCTGTCCGGCGCGGTCACTTTCAATGAAACGCCGCTATCCTACCGCCTGGGGCGGGCATCCTTCTCGCTCTTTCTGACGCACTCACTGATCGGCGCGCTGTGGTTCGGCTTAAGTCCCCGGCTGATCGGCCTGCTGCACCTGCCGTTCGCCGCGCAATGGGCTTTGTGGGCGGCGGGCGTTGCCGTCGCCCTGACGGCCGCGTTCGTCTTCGAGGCCATGGTCGATCGCCCGCTGAGCCAACGCGTGTCAAGGCTGAGCTTTGTCAAGGGTAACGGGTAGACTCGATTACACCGCGTCCAGTCCGATATCGAAGTTCGGCGCCGAATGGGTCAGGGCGCCCACCGAGATGACGTCCACCCCGGTTTCAGCGATAGCCCGCACGGTATCGAGATTGATGCCGCCCGAAGCTTCGAGAATCGTCTTGCCGGCCGCCAGTTTCACGGCCTCGGCGAACATGTCGAGCGTGAAGTTGTCGAGAAGCAGGACATCCGGCTTATAGGGCAGGGCTTCCTTCAACTGCGCGATCGAGTCGACTTCGATCTCGATCTTCATGGTGTGGCCGACCCCGGCCTTGGCGCGTTCCATCGCCGGACCGACGCCGCCACAGATGGCGATATGATTGTCCTTGATCAGGATGGCGTCGTCGAGGCCATAGCGGTGATTGTGCCCGCCGCCGCATTTGACGGCATGCTTTTGCAGCCCGCGCAGATTGGGCAGGGTTTTGCGCGTGCAGGCGATCTTGGTGTTAAGGCCTTCGACCGTCGTGACATATTTAGACGTCAGGGTAGCGATGCCCGACAGGTGGCAAAGCAGGTTCAATGCCACGCGTTCGGCGGCAAGGATGGCGCGTGCCTTCCCTTCGATCCTGGCCAGCACATCGCCCGCCTTGACCGCGCTGCCGTCGGGCAGCTGGGTTTCAAAGCGGACCTGCGGGTCCATCATCGTCATGGCAAGGCGGGCGCAGTCGATACCGGCGCTGATGCCCGCTTCGCGTGCCCGGAACTCTGCCTTGAACCGCGCCTTCGGCTGGATGACGGCGGAGGCCGTTACGTCGCCGGCCAGCCCCAAGTCTTCGCGCAGTGCGTCACGGATGACCGGTTCGATCAGCAGGTCAGGCAGGCCGGTGATATACATGGTATCGTTTCCCCAGTTGCGGTCTTGTCGAATTTACCCGTTTCGGTGGCGGCCCAGCGCACATAGGTGCGTTCGCCGTGCGCCGCCGTTTGCGGATAATCGCTACGGTAATGAGAACCGCGACTCTCGTTACGATGCAAGGCGCAATCGGCAATCAGGCGTGCATTTACAAGTGCAAGCGCCCCCTGATAGCGGGCTTCGAGTTCGCCGATCAGCCTTTGCAGGGTTTTCAGACCCGGTTCGTTGCGTACGACGCCGGCGTGCAGGCTCATGGCTTCGCGCAGGCGCTTAAGGTCGACGCCATCGAGTTGCGGCGGCGTCTCGGGGCGCAGTGCCGCCTTTACATCGGGGGCGAACATTTCGGTGCCGATGTCACGCAGCGCCTGACCGACGCGTTCGCCGAAGGCGGCGGCTTCCAGAAGACTGTTCGAGGCCAGCCGGTTGGCGCCGTGGACGCCTGTCGACGCGCACTCGCCGGCGGCATAAAGGTGCTTCAGTGAAGTGCGGCCGTGAATGTCGGTCCGGACGCCGCCCATGTGGTAGTGGGCGGCGGGCGCCACCGGCATGGGCTGGGTGCGCGGATCGACACCGGCGTCCATGCACGAAGCAAAAACGGTCGGGAACTCTTCAGGAAAGTGCGCGCCGATGGCTTTCGTGGCATCGAGAAAGGCGCCACGGCCGGAGCTGCGCGCCTTGTGGACGGCGCGGGCGACGACATCACGCGGCGCCAGTTCGCCGTCGGGATGGTCTTCCAGGGCAAAGCGAACGCCGTTGCTGTCGACCAGGATCGCGCCTTCGCCGCGCAGGGCTTCGGTAGCCAGAGGCGCCGGGTCCTTGCCGAAGTCGAGGCCAGTCGGGTGGAACTGGACGAACTCCGGGTCGGCGATAATGGCGCCGGCCAGGGCGGCCATGGCCATGCCCTCGCCGCGCAGGCTGGCCGGATTGGTGGTGACGGCGAAAAGCCCGCCCAGGCCGCCGCTGGCCAGCACGACGGCCGGGGCGTAAACCTCGATGCGGCGGCCCTGATAGTCGACCAGGGCACCGATGACCGTGTCGGCGTCCGACTTGATCAGCCCCAGTGCAAAGGCGTTTTCCCAGACGTCGATATGCGGGGAGGTGAGGGCGGCATTGACGACCGTTTCCAGGATCGCCTTGCCGGCCAGGTCGCCGCCGACGCGCGCGACACGCGCCAGGCCGTGGGCGGCTTCGCGGTTGAGGACAAAGCTGCCGTCGGGTTTGTGGTCGAAGGGGGCGCCCATGTCGTTGAGCTTGCGCACCACGGCAGGGCCCATCTCGGTCAGGGTTTTCGCGGCCAGCGGATCGACGATTCCGGCGCCGGCGGCGACCGTGTCGGCCTCGTGGGCCTCCGGTGAGTCTTCCGGGGCAAGTGCCGCGGCGATGCCACCCTGCGCCCAGGCCGATGAGCACGCTTTGCCAAGCGCTACCGGTGCCAGGACCAGCACGTGCTGGGGCGCTGCATTCAGCGCGACCGACAGGCCGGCCAGACCCGCGCCGATAACCAGCGGACCTTTGTGGATGTGGATGTCATTGGCCATTGTGGCCTCCTTCCAAACACCCTCCTCCCGGCTCGCCGGCAGGCAAGCGGGGAGAGGGTTGGGGTGAGGGGCTAACGGAGTTTGATACGCACTCCGGCCTCAGCAGGTATTCCGTGTGAACTAACTGATCATCTCGACGTCGACATGATGCCTTGCCTTGACCATGTCGTAGCGGGCAGGCTTGTCGAGCGGCGGCATGTCGATCATGCGCTGCACGGCAAGCGCCGCTCTTGGAATGATGGCCGGATCGACCGTCACTTCGAACTGATGCAGGCGCAAGCTGTCATAGATACCTTGCAGCGTGATGCGCTTCATGTGCGGGCACAGGTTGCATGGCCTGAGGAACTCGACGCCAGGCGCATCGGCCGTGACATTGTCTGCCATCGAGCACTCGGTGATCAGCACGACCTGCCTGGCCTTGGAAGACGTGACATAATCGGCCATGGCGGTCGTCGAGCCGGTGAAGTCCGAAGCGGCGATGACGTCCGGAGGGCATTCCGGATGGGCCAGGACGATGGCGCCGGGATGGGCGGCACGGACATCGGCGATATCCTCGGCATTGAAACGCTCATGCACCTCGCAGGCGCCGGCCCAGGCAATGATCTTGATATCGGTCTGGCGCGCGACATTCCTGGCCAGGAACTGATCGGGGATCAGGATGACGCGGTCTGTACCCCATTCCTTGGCCGCCCACTCGACGACCTGGACGGCGTTGGCCGAGGTGCAGCAGATGTCGGTCTCGGCCTTCACGTCGGCCGTGGTGTTGACATAGGTGACGACCGGCACGCCCGGATAGCGCTGCTTGATCAGACGGACCTGTTCGCCCGTGATGCTGGTCGCCAGTGAACAGCCGGCGCGCAGGTCGGGGATCAGCACGGTCTTTTCAGGGGCCAGGATCTTTGAGGTTTCGGCCATGAAGTGCACGCCGCCCTGGACGATGATCTGCGCGTCCGACCTGGCGGCTTCGCGCGCCAGGCCTAATGAGTCGCCGACATAGTCGCCGACGCCATGAAAAATGTCCGGCGTCATGTAGTTATGGGCCAGGATGACCGCGTTCATTTCCTTTTTGAGGCGGTTGATCTCGGCGATCAGCGGCGCCTGCAACTGCCACTCCAGCGGGGACACCTTTGTTTTCAGCTTTTCCCAGATGGGTGCCGTGTCGGCCTCGACCTGAGGCGTGAATTCAAAGGGGCGGGCGGTATCGGCCATGCCGGTCTCCTGTAAATACTTATGCTCAATTTCAGCATAAGGTGGTCATAACATAGTCCTGTTACGCCGCGATGCAAGAGACAATATGCCGCCGAGCTTCACGAATTATGACAGTTTGATCCACGAAATTTCCTTGCGCTATCTATTGAATCCTTACGCGGGCGGGGCATATCTGACGTATTCAAGCTTTCGTTTGTCGCGATATTTGACCAAAAGCCGCGGCACACGTTTTGGCATATCGCTTTGAGAGGAGCCCTGAATCATGCCTGACGCCGCCCCAAAAGCCGTCGATACCGACAAGACCGTCGCCCACGAACTTTCCAAGGTCCTGGCCGACAGCTTCACCATCTATCAGAAGACACACGGCTATCACTGGAATGTGCGCGGACCGAACTTCCGGGGGCTGCACCTGCTGCTGGAAGAGCAGTACACTGAAATCTGGGCGGCCATTGACGAGATCGCCGAACGCATCCGCGCGCTCGATCAGTTCGCGCCAATGGGCCATAGTTCGCTCGGCAACCTGACCTCGATCAAGGACGGCGACCCGACGCAAAATTCCGAAGGCATGCTGCGCGATCTGATCGCCGGTCATGAAACGACAGTCGCCACGCTCAAGAAAACGGCTGAAGCGGCAGAAGAGGCCGGTGACCTTTCGACGGCCGACCTGGTGACCCAGCGCATTACGGCCCATGAGAAGCATCGCTGGATGCTGAAAGCGACGCTTAACGCCTGACCTTCGCGACCATCATGATATTGAGCGCCTGCGTCCGCGCCGGCGCTCTTTTTTTTACCACGGCGCCGCGATCACGGTTTCGTGATAATTCGCGGGACAGGCACTCTTGAACATGGTTCACTCCCTTGTCGAGGGAGGTTTGGTTCATGCAGGTTTTTCGCAAGGGGCTGATTTGGAAGCTTCCGCTGGTGCTTTTGGGTGTCTGGACATTGGCCGTTTTTGTCACCGCGAGGCCTGGCAACAGGGCGCTGTATCCGGCGTACGGCGAGACGGTAACAATTTACGTGCTCAACAACGGTTTCCACTCCGATATCGTCCTGCCGGCGGATCGGGTCATGGCGCGTGGCGGTGTGCTGGCTGAGGCCGGAAAGGCCGGCGGAGGGCGCAAATGGCTGGTCTATGGCTGGGGAGACAAGGGGTTCTATACGGCCACGGGCATGTCGTTCGCGCGCATGGCCGACGGTCTGCGCGCCCTTTTCCGGCCGGGCAATCCGTCGGTCATCAGGGTCTATGGCGTCGAGGCCACGCCCGACCGCGCTTTCGTTGAGCCGATCGCGTCTCCTATTGTTATTTCCGAGGCGGGCTTTGCCGCCTTGGCACAAAGCCTCGAGGCATCGTTCGTCAATCAGGATGGCAAGCCCGTGGCGGCGGATATCGCAAAACCGGACGATATGTTCTTTACCAGTCATGAGCATTTTTCGATCGTCCGGCTGTGCAACAACTGGACATCGGATCAGCTGGCCGCGGCGGGTCTGCCGATGACGCCGATGATCGACGGTCTGGCCCCCCTGCTGGCGCTGGACCTGGATCTGCGGTCCGGCGTTCGCCAACCCTAGACATAGCAGTTGCTTTCGCCCACAAGGCGGCATGGTTTTCATCACGCCGAAGATTTCCGTTCCCGATGATGAACTGCACGAAAGCTTCGTGCGGTCGTCGGGAGCGGGCGGCCAGAATGTCAACAAGGTGGCGACGGCCGTCGAACTCCGCTTTTCGATTGCCAACAACTGGACCATTCCCTACGACGTCAAGCAACGCCTGATCAGGCTGGGCGGGCGCCGGGTGACGCAGGAGGGCGAACTGGTGCTGTTCGTACAGACCCACCGAACCCAGGACATGAATCGCAAGGCGGCGCTGGAACGCTTTGTCGAACTGGTGCGCAAGGCGGCTGAACCGCCACCGCCGCCGCGTATCAAGACCAAGCCGACGCAAGGATCGGTGCGCCGCCGCCTGCTGGGCAAGGCGATCCGCTCGACCGTCAAGGCCAGTCGCGGCAAGGTCGGCGAAGACGACGAGGATTAGGACGGCTTTCCGGACTGGCCAAAGACCGGCCGGCCGAACAGGTGGCGGCGGATGGCGAACCAGCCAAAGCCATAGGTGGCCACGACAAGGAGCAGGGCTGGAAAGCGGATGTCGACGCCGGTCTGTACGCCAAGGAAGCGTGCGATCAGACCGACCATGGATGAGGCCAGGCACAGGCCCCAGACGCGCAGGGCCAGGTTCAGGTGGCTGGGGTCGCGGCGTTGCAGCCAGAGTTGATAAAGGTGCTCCTTATGCGCCTGGAGCAGATTCTTGCGCTGACGTGCACGCAGGGCCAGGGTCAGGACGACATCGACGAGCAGCGGCGCCAAAAGAAAGCCTCCGAACCACACCGATCCGACATTGTAGGCCTTGAGTTGCAGACAGACGCCGCCGATCAGCGCTCCGGAAAAGAAGGCCCCGGCGTCGCCCTGGAAGGCCTTGGCATTGCCGGGCGTGCGTGGCGGCAGGTTGAAGGGCAGGAAGCCAAGATGCGCGCCGGCGGCACAGGCGCTGATCAGGACGGGAATGCCGAGAAAGGCGCCAACGGTGCTTGACGGCGCCATCAATTCGGCGAGCAGGACGACGACGGCGAGGGCAATGCCCTGGGCGCCGATCGCCAGGCCATTCGATCCGTCCATGAAGTTGATGGCATTGATGCACAGGACCAGCCAGGCTGCTCCGCCCAGCATGCCGATCGGCCACCAGACATCCAGTATGCTGCCGAAGCCGAAGGTCAGGGTATCGACGCGGTAAAGATAGCCGAAGGCGAGGCACAGGCAAATCTGGATGCCGAGGCGCAGCTTGGCCGGCAGGCCCAGCAGGTCGTCGGCGGCGCCGGTCAGTCCCATAAGCACGGCGAAGCCGAACAGCGCCAAGCCGTCCTTGCCACCGCCGGGAATGTCGTCCGGAAACAACCAGAGGATCAGTCCGGTGACCAGTCCCGTGGCGGCCATGACGGCCAGTCCGCCGCTGGTCGGGGTTGGCTGATCGTGCATGCCGCGAGTGCGCGGGCGGTCGACGGGGCCGCCGCCGGTGACGAGCAGGCTGAACAGCAAGGCGGCTATCAGTGCGCCGCCGAGGCCCGCCAGCAGCAGGCCCGGCGCAATCAGCCAGACTTCGGGAATAAGGTTAGTCACGGGAGACAGACCCTGGACGCAAGCCATTTTCGCCCTCCCCATGAATGGGAAGGGCGAAGAGCATTGTCGTTTTGGAAGCGGAGAGCCGTGCCACAGACGCGACGTTACAAAACGCCGGGTCTTACTTCAGCGCGGCGCAGAAGCGCTGGATGCGCGAGCAGGCCTCGGTGAGAACCGATTCCGACGTCGCATAGGAGATGCGGAAGAAGGGCGACAGGCCGAAGGCGGCGCCGTGGACGACGGCCACTTCCTCGGTCTGCAGCAGTTCGGCGGCGAAATCCTCGTCCGAATTGATGATCTTGCCCGACGGCGCCTGCTTGCCGATGCAGCCGGCGATCGACGGATAGACGTAGAAGGCGCCTTCCGGGGTGGGACAGTGAATGCCCTTGGCGTTGTTCAGCATGGCGACGACCAGGTCGCGGCGCTTCTGGAACACGGCGGCGCGCTGCGGGATGAAGTCCTGTGGCCCGTTGAGCGCTTCGACGGCGGCCCACTGGGCGATCGAGCACGGGTTGGACGTCGACTGCGAGATGATCTTGGCCATGGCCTTGATCAACGGCTCGGGGCCCGCGGCGTAACCGATGCGCCAGCCGGTCATCGAATAGGCCTTCGACACGCCGTTCATGGTCAGGGTGCGGTCGTACAGTTCCGGCGTCACCTGGGCGATCGTCGTGTACTTGAAACCGTCGAAGGTCAGGTGCTCATACATGTCGTCGGTCAGGATCCAGACCTGCGGATGCTTCTTCAGTACCTCGCCCAGCGCCTTGAGTTCGGCTTCGGTGTAGGCCGCGCCGGACGGGTTGGACGGCGAGTTGAGGATAAGCCACTTGGTCTTGGGCGTAATGGCAGCTTCCAGCGTTTCCGGCTTCAGCTTGAAGCCGGTTGACATTTCGCCGACCGCGAAGACGGGCGTACCGCCGGCCAGCAGGACCATGTCCGGATAGGACACCCAGTACGGCGCCGGAATGATGACTTCGTCGCCGGGGTTCAGCGACGCCATCATGGCGTTATAGATGACCGGCTTGCCGCCGGGCGAGACGCTGACCTGGGTCGTCTTGTATTCCAGGCCGTTCTCGCGCTTGAACTTCTCGACGATGGCCGCCTTGAGCTCGGGGATGCCGTCGACGTCGGTATAGCGCGTCTCGCCGCGCTTGATCGCCTTGATGGCGGCGTCGCAGATGTTTTCGGGCGTATCGAAATCCGGTTCGCCGGCACCGAGGCTGATGACCTTCTTGCCCTGACGCGCCAGTTCTCTGGCCTTGGCCGTCACAGCCAGGGTGGGGGAGGGCTTCACGCGCTTCAGCGTGTCGGATTCGGAAAAGGATGCCATCGGGTTGACCTTAGCCTGGGGATTGGAGGTGCCAAAATGCAGGACCCTCTTTACCCGCCCAATCTCGTTTGTCCAACCGTCATCGCTCATCTTTGCCAAAATCTCTTGCTAAGGGGATGGAGTTATCCCAAGTGTAGCGTCCCTGCCATAGAGTGTGTGCGATGCACAATGATATACAAGAGATGTGGCGCAAGCTTAGCGGCTTTTTCGTCCATCTCGATGCAAAAATGTATCGCGCCGTCGGCGCTTCTGTTGTCGTGCTGGGGTTGGTCGTCCTTACACTGAT
>CBIHPL010000037.1:0-14061 GCA_966212005.1 uncultured Asticcacaulis sp. | reverse complement strand
CGTCGACGCCGCGCGCCGAGGTCTCGCCAAGGTCGACGGTCGCCACACGGGTAATGGCCAGGGCCTCGGTCAGCTGGGCGCGCTGGTTTTCGATGTGGACCGCAAAGTCTTCCTGGTCGGCACGCAGCGACAGGGCGGCGGCGACGAGGCCGGCGCGCTGTTGCGACAGACCTTCCTCGACCGAGCGGATCTGGTCGGCGACGCCCGAACCCGCCGTTTCCAGGCGCTGGGTCTGGCGGTCAAGGTCCTCGCTGATCAGACGGGCATTGGTCGAAACGTCGTTGGCGGCCGTCATCATGTCGGTGGCGCGGACGGCAAGCGTCGCTTCGGCTTCGCGCAACTGCGTCTGGGCCAGGTCCGACGCGTCGGCGACCATGCGTGCCTGCCGGTCGACGGCCTCGATGATGCCGCTGGCCTGCTGGGCCAGTTGCTCGCTCATGCGCGCCACGGCTTCGCGTTCATGCTCCATCGAGCGCGTGATGCTCATGGTGGTCGCGCGGGCGATATTGGCTGCGTCGTGCAGGCGGTCGGTTTCGCTCTTCAGCTTGGCCTGAAGCTCAGTGATGTCGGCATGGGCCAGGCGGACGGCGCGCCGGGGGTGGTCGACCGGGGGGCGCTGCTGAGCGACCTGTTGGTGGGTCTGCGGGGGGGCGGATGTCGCCGGCGCCCGCTGGGAAGGGGC
The DNA here is from genome assembly GCA_966212005.1 of uncultured Asticcacaulis sp. GTDB lineage: Bacteria > Pseudomonadota > Alphaproteobacteria > Caulobacterales > Caulobacteraceae > Asticcacaulis. The sequence goes on along the minus strand of CBIHPL010000037.1, from coordinate 13,379 downwards.
CAGCGCCGCGGCGCGGGCCGACTGACGGGACAGGGCAGCGGCATTGCGCAGGGCAAAGGCGGACGCAAAGATCAGGCCGACCGGAAAAAGGGCCAGGAAGGCGATTACGGTCAGACGGAAGGATTCGACGGCAAAGGCGCTGCCGTTGTTCTGGGCGCCGAGCATGAAGGCCGCAAGGCCGCAGGCCCACAACAGGCTGACAAAACCGGTCGTTCCCCAGAACAGGACGGGCGATGATCCCGTCGCCTTGAGCACGCCTTCGTTTTCCACACGTGGCGTCAGGTCGCGGCGAAGGCCGGGTTTGGCTTCGCCCTGCGTGGCCGCGCCTTTCGGCGTAACCCGTGCCGGCGGCGTTTCTGGCAGTGTTTCGGGGGGCGGGGGAGGCGAAAAGTCGGTAAAGTTCGAGGCTGGCGAGACCTCGACCCAGGAATGAGGGTCCGTCGGCGGAATGTCGAGATCAGGCGCCACCTCGGCATCGGGCTGGCCCAGCGCCGGTTCAGGCTCCGGGGCTGTGCTGGCCGGCGTATCGAGGGGCGCTTCGAGCAGGTCGTCGGCGGGAGCGGCCTCGAATGAATCCGGGCCGGTATCGGTGTCGGTCTCTGAAGCGTCCGTCCCGGCGTCCAGGCGCGTTCTCGTGCGTGTGCCGGAAGTGTTCAAAGGGGGGCGTCTCGATTTCATCTAACAGTCCTGCAACCCCGCCCGCGCCAGCCGGACATACACGTTTCCGGCCTCGCCCCGACAGGTTCTCCCATCAGGGGAAAGCTATCTCTAACTCATGTTGAAGGCAAAGGAATTTGTCAGAATCCGGTGTTCCGCCACAGCGAATCCTGTCCTTTCACGGACAAATTAAGCGCTTTACCGATGAGGGGCCGGCGCGCCCTTGTCCGCGAATCAGGCGTCGCCCTGATCGGAAGACGGCGAAGCGGAGTGATTCGCCGGCTGCTCGGCCGGAGCCGGTTCCGGCTGGGCGGTAATCGCGTCCTTATCGGCGCCGAAGTGCAGGAAGGCCGCCGACACCAGAAGCGCGATGAACGCCGTGATCATGTCGATGAACGAAGCCATCCCGTTTACCCTGTTTGCCCTGAGGTTCTTATGACGCAGGGTAATGATCGGTGCAAATAAAACCGCGCGCCGGCGCGACATAGATTTCACCCTGCGGCAGATCGGTCACTCTGCCGGCAGCGACTCGTACCTGTTTGGACCGGGCTTGGAGCGGGCGTTCAGATTGTACTGGATGAACAGGCCATAGAGCACCAGGGCCGCGGCCGCCAGCAGGCCATATCCCCCCAGGCTGAAGGCGAGACCGGCGAGAGGCTGGGCGATTTCCCACAGGGTCCAAAGAAAGCGCATCAGCCCGCCTTCATAAAGCGCGCCCATCAGGACGGTCGAGGCCGTGCCTATGACAACCAGGGTGAAGAGCATGATCGGCCACAACAGCCACCCAGGCAGGTTGCGGTCGTGAAGCCTGCGGATAGCAAGTTGCGCATCGCGATATTGCAGATAGAGCACGCCCACGACAACGAGCGCCACGACGGCCAGCGACAGGTAGGTGTTCTGTTTGGTGAAGCCCAGCACGACGCCCGCGCCGATAATGACGGCGACCAGAGATGTCAGCCCGATCTTCGTCTGGGCGGCGCGATAGTCCTCACGGCTCAGGCGGCCCCTGGTGTTCCATCCCAGCTTTAACATAGCGATGTTCCCGTAACCCTGTTAACCAAGTCTAAGCCCAATTGACGACGGCTGTAAACGGTTGTTGCCGGGCGGAGCGTGGGTTATGCCATGGGCATGACATCCTTTCCGCCCGCAGAGACCCGAAGCCATATCGCCATCTCAGGCCTGCTGGACGCCATTGCGGGTTTGGATAAACCTGTGATTTTCAGGGGGTTGGTGCGCGACTGGCCGATCGTGCAGGCCGCGCTGGCTGGCGGCGACGCGCTCATCGACTACCTGAAGGTACGCGACAACGGCAAGCCGCCCGAAACCTTTCGCCAGGCAGCCGGGGGAGATGGAAAATACTTCTACGGCGACGCGGCCGGCACCTTCAATTTCGCCCGCGCCCATGTGCCGCTGCGCATGACGCTCGATCGCCTGCGCAGTCTGGCGGGACAGCCGGGCGCCGAACGCATCTACGTCCAGTCGGCGCCGCTCAGCGATTACCTCCCCCGGGTGAAGGCCGAAAATCCTTTGCCGGGTATCGATGCCGAACCGCGCATCTGGATCGGCAACCGGTCGACGACGCAGATTCATTTCGATCTTTACGACAACCTGGCCTGCATGGTCGCGGGTTCCAAGCGCTTCGTCCTTTTCCCGCCGGAGCAGTTGCCGAACCTCTATATGGGGCCGTTCGAGACAACCGTGTCGGGGGTGCCGACCGCCATGGCCAATCTGGAAGAGCCCGATTTCGACGCCCATCCGCGTTTTGCCGAAGCCCTCAAGACGGCGACCGTGGCGGAGCTCGAGCCGGGTGACGTGCTGTTCGTGCCCTATATGTGGTGGCATCACGTCGTGTCGGGCGACGATCTCAATGTCCAGGTCAATTATTGGTGGAACGACGCGCCGGCGGATATGGGCGTGCCGATCCAGGCCCTGTTCCACGCCATGCTGAGCTTACGCGACCTGCCGCCAAGGCAGAACCGCGCATGGAAGACCATGTTCGACCATTTCGTCTTCCACGAGGGCGATCCTGTGGCGGAGCACCTGCCCCCTGAAGTCCGTGGTTTTCAGGGTGAGCTGACACCTCAGCAGCGCACGGCCTTGCGCCAGCAGATCGGCCGCAACCTGCTGGAAGATTAGAAGACCGAGGTATCGGTTTGCGGCGGTTGCAGGGGATCGGGACCGTATTTATTGGGCCCCCGATCGCCGCGTTTCAGCAGCACCCAAAGGCCGAGGATAGCTGTGACGACACGGCCAAGGGTTTCCGCAACTCGCGTGATTTCCACAATCGCGTCCGGTACGGTGGTAAAATATCCTGCAAATTCGCTGCCTAGCGAAAAGGGAACGTCGATCAGCGCAAGCAGCCAAAGCGCTCCGGGCCATGAAAAGTCATGTAATCGCTTGGCGTTCAGGCAGAATGCAAGATAAAGCCAGAAGCTGTAGGCAAGCAGGAATACGCAATAGGCAGCGGCGCCATATTTTTCGAAGTGCGCCTGACCCAGTGCGCTCTGCGAGGGAACATATATGGCAACAACGTAAAGAACCGAATAGGCTAGTGAAAATACCAAATATTGCAAGCGACTGATCCGCCCGTAGGCATGGAAGTAGTCTTTGAACGGCAGAAAGAAAGGCGCTTTAGTCATCTGGCGTCTGATCAGCCTTCCAGGATTTTCGGTTTCGGCCGGTCTGGTCCGACACTGCTTTCTCCGTACCTGTTGGGTCCGCGCTGTCCAGGTACGAAGAGCAGGAGCAGGTGGCCGACATAGGTGGCGATGCCCAGGCCGCCGCCGACAGCCGCAAGTGTTTCCAGCGTCAAATTCGGTGGCGCAGGATCGGGAAGGAACCCGACGGCGATTTCGAAGATGAGGTCGGAAAACAGAAGCAGAGCCAGGACTGCCGGCAAATTCAGATCGTGGAGCCGTTTGGCGAAAATGCAGAACTGGCCGTACAGCAACGGCAGGACGAGGATCGCGCCGATCAGGTCCGGGTAGTCCGAGACATAGGGCTCGACCGCGTCGCCCAAACCTGCTGCGACGCCGAACAGGACGCCCCGGATCACGACGGCCATGATGACGAGGATAACGCCGTAGATGAAATAGGTCATCCGGTCGATCCTGCCCTTAGGCGTGAAGATGTCCTTGATACCTAGAGATAAATAGCCGCCCCTGCGCATTCCGCCTCCCCCTTGCGTTGCCGAATACGCAGGAAAGCACGGAACATTGTTATTGTAAATCAGCCCCGGTGACGGTCGCGTAAGGTATCCAACACCGCCTCAAGCGACGTGTGGCGCGCCATCAACAGCACCGACAGATGATAGAGCAGGTCGGCGGCTTCGTTGTGCAGTTCGTCGAGATCACCGGCGCGGCCGGCCAGCGCGGTTTCAAGGCCTTCTTCGCCGACCTTCTGCGCGATCTTGGCGATACCCTTGTGCATCAGCCGCGCCGTATAGCTGTCGGCCGGGTCGGCGGTGGCGCGGTCCTTCACAATGGCGGCCAGATGCCCCAGGAAGCCGATGCCGGGCGCGTCTTCATGACCGAAGCACGAGGTTGTCTTGGTATGGCAGGTCGGGCCTTGCGGGCGGGCGTAGACCAGCAGGGCGTCTTCGTCGCAGTCGGTCAGGATGCGGTCGAGTTTCAGCGTGTCGCCCGAGGTCTCACCCTTGGTCCACAGCCGCGACTTCGAGCGGGAGTAAAACGTCACCAGACCGGTGTTGAGCGTGTGGGTCAGCGCTTCGGCATTCATGTAGCCGAGCATCAGGACCTGGAGCGTATCGGCGTGCTGGACGACGGCCGGCACCAGGCCGCCTTCCTTGGCGAAGTCGATCTTCGCGATGTCGTCGATCGTCAAAGGATCGGGCAGGGTGTGGGGCTCTAACATGGGGCTACAGTCTGACGGCAATGCCGTCTCCGCGCAATTGTGCTTTAAGGTCAGGAATGGCGATGATCTTCTTGTGGAACACGCTGGCGGCAAGTGCGCCAGAGACGTCGGCCTGGTCGAAGACGTCACGGAAATGTTCGGGCGCGCCGGCGCCGCCTGACGCCACCAGCGGGATGTTGAGCAGGTCACGGACCTTGCGCAACTGGACAATGTCGTAGCCTTTGCGCACGCCGTCCTGGTTCATGCAGTTGAGCACGATTTCACCGGCGCCGCGCGATTGCGCTTCGACGACCCAGTCGAGCGTGCGGCGGCCGGCCTGACGGATCTTGTCCGGATCGCCGCTGTATTGGTGAACATAATAATCGTTGTCCATTTCACGGCTATCGATGCCGACGACCACGCACTGCGATCCGGCCATTTCGGCCAGTTCGTCGATCAGGTCGGGGCGTTCCAGCGCCGGCGAATTGATCGACACCTTGTCGGCGCCCGAGTCGAGGCACTTGACCGCCTGTTCGGCCGAGCGAATGCCGCCGGCAACGCAGAAGGGGATATCGAGGGCGCGGGCAATATCGCGCACCCAGTTGTAATCGACCGTGCGGCCTTCGGACGAGGCGGTGATGTCGTAAAGCACCAGCTCGTCGGCGCCTTCGTCGCGATAGCGCAGCGCCATGTCGACGGCGTCGCCCAGCACTTCGTGACCGACGAACTGCACGCCCTTGACGACCTTGCCGTCCTTGACGTCGAGACAGGGGATGATGCGTCTGGCCAGCATGGTTCTTATCCGACGTTCAGGGCGGCTTTGAGATCGATGAGGCCCTCATAAATGGCCTTGCCGACAATGGCGCCATGTACGCCCAGCGCCTTGAGGTCATAGAGGTCCTCGACCGAACGCACGCCGCCCGAGGCCTGGATTTCCAGGTCGGGGCGGGCCTTGCGCAGGGCCTTCATAAGGTCCATGTTCGGTCCCATCAACATGCCGTCACGCGACACGTCGGTGACGAGAATTCGTTGAGCGACATTGACCGGATATTGGTCGAGCACGCTCCACAGCGAGATGCCCGAACCTTCGGTCCAGCCGTGCAGGGCGGCGTCGAAGTCGCCGTCTTCGGTCGGCAGGACATCGAGCGCCAGCGTAATGCGATCCTTGCCGAAATCGCGCAGCCAGTTGCGCACCTCTTCGGGATTTTTCACGGCCGCCGAGCCGACGACCACAGCCGACACGCCTTCATCCAGAAGGGTTTGCACATGTTCGCGCGACCGCACGCCGCCGCCGGTCTGGATTTTTGCGCGCGAGGCCTTGGCCAGGCGGCCGATCAGTTCGTGCTGCTGCGGCGATCCGGCCTTGGCGCCGTCGAGGTCGACGATATGGACCCACTTGGCAAACTCTTCATTGAACATGTTGAGGCGTTTGAAAGGATCGGAATCGTAGCGCGTCACGGCGTCGAAGCGCCCTTGCGCCAGGCGGACGCATTCGCCGTTGATCAGGTCGATGGCAGGATAAAGGATCATAGGTCTACAAAATTCTTGAGGATGTTGGCACCGACGGACTGGGAGCGTTCCGGATGGAACTGGCAACCCCAGACATTGCCCTTGCGGACCATGGCGGCGAAGGGCCCTCCGTAGGCGGAGGTCGCGAGCGTCCAGTCATTGACCGGACACACATAGGAGTGGACGAAATAGGCAAAGTCGCCGTCATTGACACCCGCTGTCAGTGGGTCGGTCTTGGTGACCTCCAGTTGGTTCCAGCCCATGTGCGGCACGACCATGTCCCTGCTGGCCTCCATCTTTGTCACGCGGCCAGGGATCAGGCCCAGGCATTCGACATCGCCTTCGTCGGAGCCATCGAACAGAAGTTGCTGGCCGAGACAGACGCCCAGCAGAGGTACGGTCAGGCCTCGAATGGTGTCGAACAGGCCCAGTTCGTGTATGCGCGACATGGCGAAGCCGGCTGCCCCGACCCCCGGCAGGACAACCTTCTTCGCACCGGCAATTTCGGCCTGGTCCGACGACAGCTTTGCTTCGGCGCCCAGACGGTCGAGCGCGAAAAGCACCGAGGCGGTATTGGCGCAGCCGAGTTCAATAACGGTAATCATTACGCCAACATTCCTTTAGTCGACGGCAGGGCATCGCCCTCGATACGCGTCGCCTGACGAAGCGCTCGGCCCAGGGCCTTGAAGCAAGCTTCGGTCTTGTGGTGGTCATTGCCGCCATCGACCTCGACATGGATCGAGGCGCCGAGCGTCTCCGACAGCGAGCGAAAGGCGTGCGACGTCATTTCGGTCTGGTAGTCGCCGATGTGCGTCGACTGGAAGTCGCCCTTGAAGACGCAGAACGGACGGCCACCCAGATCGACCGACACCTTGGCTTCGGTCTCGTCCATCGGCAGGACAAAGCCGAACCGTGCCATGCCGATGCGGTCGCCCAATGCCTGTTTCAACGCCTGTCCAAACGCCAGCATGCAGTCTTCGACCGTGTGGTGAGCGTCGATTTCGAGATCGCCTTCACACGCCAGTTGCAGAGAGAAGCCGCCATGGGTCGCCACCTGATCCAGCATGTGATCGAAGAAGCCGACGCCGGTGTGAACCTTGACCGGCTTGGGCTCATCCAGATTGACCAGGACCGAAATCTTCGTTTCCTTGGTGTCGCGGATGACCTCGCCCATGCGCGGCGCGGGACCTTCCGGCAAGACGTCCAGCGCCTTGAGAATACGGTTGTTGGTTGACTTGTCACCCAGAGCCAGCAAGAGGCCGTTGGCCGTGTTTTGCGTCGCCAGGCCAAGCTTCTTCAGGGCGGTCTGGGTCTTCAGCAGGTTGACGGGGCGCAGCAGCATGAACGGCCCGTCATTGAGGTCGAAACTGTCGAGCTGCGCCGATTGTGCCAGTGCCTCGCGCAGACGTGCCTGTTCGCTGCGAATCAGGTCGATGCGCGACTGGACATTGAGCGCCCGCGATGGCGACAGTGCGGCTTCGGCGGCCCGGACTGACGGTGTCGGGATCGGGTGTGGCTCACAGAATTTCAGCAAGCCCTGAAGCGTCTTGGTGTTGGCAATGAGCGCGCCGACGCGCGCACCCGCCATGCCGAACAGATAAGACAGGCTTTTCAGCACCACGACATTGGGCTCCGACACGGCCAACTCGACCATGCTGGACGCGGTCGCGGCATCGAAATAGCTTTCGTCGATGACCAGGATCGATGGGAAGATATCGACCGCCAGGGTCCGCGCTCTTATCAGGTCCCACGCCTTGCCGTCCGTCTGCTGCGGATTGTGGACGAGATAAAAGCCTGCGCCCTTGGCGATGGTGCCCGATGCCGGCGGCGTGCGCACAGCCAGGTTATAAACCGCGCCCAGATCTTCAAGATAATGATCGGCCGGTGCCCAGACGAACTCATGACCGTGCGTACGCAGGCGGCGCATCAGCACCTCCATGGCGTGCGACGCGCCGCGCGTCACCATCAGTTGGTGTTGTTCGACGCCGTAGAAGGCGGCCATGCGCTCGCGCAAGGGCTCCAGCGACGGTGGAAGCGACTCCAGGCCATTGGCGGACAGGGATGAAAAAGGCGAGTTGAACATATGTTATAACTCAGGCGTTCAGGCGGAAATCGGCCGCCAGGGCGTGGGCTTCAAGTCCTTCGAGCCGCGCCAGGCGGGCGGCGGCAGGGGCGATCGCTGCGGCACCTTCGCGGGTGGCTTTCTGGACGACGAAGCTGGTGAGATAGGAGCGGACGGTGATGCCGTCCCAGGCGCGGGCGGCGCCATCGGTCGGCAGGACGTGGCTGGGACCGGCGGCGTAGTCGCCGAAGGTTTCCGCCGCATAGGTGCCGGCGAAGATGGTGCCGGCGGCCGTCAGTTGCGGAATGATGGCATCGACGTCTCCGACCTGGATCGCCAGGTGTTCCGGGCCATAGAGGTTCGAGACCTCGGCGGCCTCGGCCAGCGATGAGACGATAAACAGGCGGGCCTGATCGAGCGATGCCCTGGCAATGACGGCGCGCGGCAGGCGTTCCACCTGAAGGGCGACCTCGGCGTCGATACGCGCGGCGATGTCGCTTGTAAGCGCCACCAGAATCACCTGGGCGTCGGCGTCGTGTTCGGCCTGGCTGAGCAGGTCGGCGGCGACCAGTTTCACATTGGCCGTGTCATCGGCGATGACCAGCAGTTCCGACGGCCCGGCGGGCATGTCGATGGCAAGGCCCGACACCCGTTCGGTCGCGTAGCGCTTGGCTTCGGCGACGTACTTGTTCCCGGGGCCGAAGATCTTGTCGGCGGGCGGCAGGCCCTCGAGGACGCCGAGCGCCATGGCGGCAATGCCGTGCGCGCCACCGACGCGCCAGACGGCGTCGAGTCCCGAAGCCGCGCCGGCAGCGATCATCATAGGGTGGATTCCACCGTCCTTTGCCGGCGGCGTAATGCAGATGCGGTTCGGCACACCGGCGACCAGGGCCGGGACGGCTGTCATGATCAAGGTCGAAAACAGCGGCGCCAGGCCGCCCGGTGCATAAAGACCGGCCGTCGAGATGGGACGATAGACGCGTTGCAGGCTGAGACCCGGCCTGGGGGCGATGACAGGACCGTCGCCCGGCAGTTCGGCCTGCTGAAAAGCGCGGACGTTTTCGACCGCCAGCTCCATGGCAGCCAGGTCTTCCGAAGTCAGCTGGGCGCGAGCGGCATCGACGGTCTTCGCATTGAGGCGCACCGCGTTCGGCGCATGACCGTCCAGCTTTACCGCCCAGTCGGTCAGGCCCGCAAAGCCGCGGGCTTCGACATCGTCGAAGATTTCGCGCACGCGTTCCAGAACGCGCGGATCGCGGCGGTTTTCCGGCCGGCTGAGCGCGCTTTTGCGTTCCGCTGCGCTAAGGTCTTTCCAAACGAAGGTTTTCATCTACTTCATCATTTTTTCGATCGGCAGCACCAATATGGCCGATGCGCCGGCGGCTTTCAGCTTGTCGAGCGTGTCCCAGAAGACGTTTTCCTGGCAGACGGCGTGGACCGCCACGGTATCGTCGCGTCCGGCCAACTGCATGATGGTGGGCGCGTCGGCGCCGGGGATCATGCGGATAATTTCATCGAGATGGGCGCGCGGCGCATTGAGCATGACGTACTTCGCGCCGGTCGATGCGACCACACCGTCGAAGCGGCGCAGCACCATGTCATAGGTGTGTTCCAGGTCGGCGGGAGGGGCGTGCGGCGCCTTGATCAGCACGGCTTCGGACTTGAGCACCAGGTCGGTCGCGCGCATGCCGTTGGCTTCCAGCGTCGCTCCGGTCGAGACCAGGTCGCAGATGGCGTGGGCGATCTTCATGCGCGGGGCGACTTCGACGGCGCCGCGCATTTCGACGATCTCGGCAGTGACGCCGTTCGCCTTCAGCCACTTGCCGAGGATATTCGGATAGGAGGTGGCGATCCGCTTGCCTTCCAGGCTCTGCGGGCCGTCATAAACCGCGTCATTCGGCACGGCGATCTTCAGCGTGCACGAACCGAAGCCCAGGCGCATGACGATCATCGATTCGACGTCTTCGTCCGGGAAGTGTTCGCTGAGAACATTCAAGCCCACGATGCCCAGTTCGGCGACATTGTCGGCGACGAAGGTCGGAATGTCGTCGTCGCGTACGCGCAGCAGTTCGATCGGCTGATTTTCGATGCGGTACAGAAGTTCGTTGGCGCCCTTCATGACACGCAGGCCTGCGCCCGAGATCAGCTCCAGCGAGCGATCGGCCAGGCGGCCTGACTTTTGAACGGCAATACGCAATCTCGGTTCGGTCATTTCAAGTCTTTCATTCGGTCCAGCACCAGCCGGTATCCTTGATGTGGCATTTCGCGCAGGAACCTGGCGACGCGCGTCACCGTCGTGGTCGATGCACCGGTGCGCTCAGAAATTTCGCGATAGCTGAGCTGGCCTTCGTCGAGCAGCCGCGCCACCTTGAAACGCTCGGCGAACGCCCGCAGTTCCGCCGGCGTGCACAGATCGTCGAGAAAGGCGCGGACTTCGGCAGCGTCCTTCAGCGTCAGGATGGCCTTTGCCACCGCGTCTCTGTCTTCGGCACTGTCGCGCATCTGTACCAACGTGTTAGTGTGTTATCGTGGTGATACAGATGCTGTCGCGGCTTGGCAAGGGGAATCTTCAACTTCCGTATCTTTGCCGGGCGGCCAGACCCAGCCCGCTGGCGACGCTGGAGAAGCGGTCGCCGTAGTGGACGCGGGCACTGGGGAAGGCCGCGCGCATGGCGGCTTCGAAACCGGGCAGGGCGGTCGAGCCGCCGGTCATGAACAGGGTCTCGATGGCGCCGGCTTCGAGCCGTGCACGGTTATTGACGGTCTCAAGCGCCGCGCCGACGACCTTTTCGACATCGGCGAAAGTCGCACCCAGAAGGGCTGCGCGGCCGACAATATGCGTCCAGCCTGTGTCGACGGCATTGAGATCGACCGTCGTCATCTCGGCGTCCGACAGGGCGATCTTGGCCAGTTCGACGCGATTGGCGATCTCATGGCCGGCGTGGTTTTCGAGAACCTTCATCAGGCGTTCGGTCATGGAGCGATCGGCCGCCTGATGGTGCAACTGGCGGACGCCCAGCATGGTCTTCTGCGTATAGAGGAAGTTAATCAGGTGCCAGGTCGAGAGCTGATGATAGTAGAGGCCTGGCATTTCCAGCCCGCCCTTCAATTGGCTGCGATAACCCAAATCGCGCATCAGGGTGGCGAGGCTGAGGCGGGTATCGAAGTCCGTGCCGCCGATATGGACGCCGCCATTGGCCAGGATGTCGGAGGTGTCCGGCGCCAGTTTCAGCACAGAGAAGTCCGAAGTGCCGCCGCCGATGTCGGTGACCAGGACGGTTTCGGCGCTCGTGAGCCGCGATTGGTAATCGCGCGCGGCGGCCAAAGGCTCGTATTCGAAAGCGATATCGCGGAAGCCTTGGGCCTCGGCAATGCCGCGAAGCTCGGCTTCGGCGCGGGCATCGGCGACATCGTCACTATCCACGAAATGCACCGGCCGGCCCAGCACCACCTGATCGATCGTATGGCCGGCAAAGCGCTCGGCGCGCGCCTTCAGTTCGGCGATATACATACCGATAATGGCGCGGAAATCCTTGCGGCGATTGCCGACCTGGGTGGTCTCGCCGATCAGGCTGGAGCCGAGGATCGACTTCAGCGCGCGCATCAGCCGGCCGTCATAGTGGTCGAGATATTCGGCGACCGCCTGTCGGCCAAAACGCGTTTCGCCCGTCTCGAAATTGAAGAACAGGGCCGACGGCAGGGTGACCGCATCGCCTTCGATCGGCACCAACTTCACATCTTTGCCGAGGCCCACGCAGACGGCGGAATTGGACGTACCGAAATCGATACCGCAATAGGGTCGGGGCATGGCTTAGCAACGCGAGACAGGGGAGGGGCGCGGTGTTTAGCCTTCTCTCTACTGAAAGGCGATAGGGAATCTGGGATCTGTCGAAAGAAGCTTGTCCACAGATTGCACAGATGGGCGCTAACGCGCGCCACACAGATTACCCGAGCGTGTAAAATCGGTTTGAAGATGATGACTTGGGTGGGGCGATGGCGCTTTGCGCCATCGTCATGTTGAGGCATCTCAGCTTGCCGCGTGCTCGAATAATCTGTGTGCATCTGTGCAATCTGTGGACCTCCTTGAGATGGCGCCCCGGGCTCTCAAGCCACAAAAGCGCTTCAATCCATTCATAGCGTTGTGACTTCACGCGGAGGGCGTCATGCGCATATCGGTCATCAGTCTTTTGCTGGGTCTTGCTGCGCCCGCCGCAACGGCCACTGTACCTACCGACAATCCTCAAACCACGGCGCTCGACAAGGCGGTGCAGGCGGCGTCGGACACCTTCTTTGCCGACACCTGCCATGTCGGTCTCGCCATGGCCGTCTATGACCAGGGTAGGGTCAGCTTCTACAATTACGGAACGACGTCGAAGGCCAAGCCCAGCCTGCCGACGAAGGACAGTCTGTTCGAAATCGGCTCGGTCACCAAGACCTTTACTGGCACGCTGGCGGCTAAGGCCGTCCTCGATGGCAGGATGACGCTGGATGGCGATTTCCGGATCTATCTGAAAGACGCCTATCCCAACCTGGAACTGAACGGCAAGCCGATCACCCTGGGCACGCTTGCGGCCCACACGGCCGGCATGCCGCGCGACCTGCCCGACAGCAGTGAGCTATTCAAGAATCCGAATTTCGAAACCCTGCCGGATCAATTGATTGCGCGCGAAAAGACCTACGGCCGCGCGCGCTACCTCAAGGAACTGCATGCCGCGCGTCTGGTCAGCGAACCCGGCCAGACGATGAGCTACTCCAATATCGGTATTAAGCTGGTCGGCTTCGGTCTCGAAGATGTCTACGGCAAGAGCTATAGCACTCTGCTTGAGGATCAAATCTTCAAGCCATCAGGCATGACGGATACCGGCCTGACCGTGTCATGGCGCAATCAAGGACGACGGGCCCAGGGTTACGGCCCGACCGGCAAACCAGCGCCCTATATCCTGCCCAATGCCGGCGCGGCGGGCGGGCTGATTTCCAGCACGGCCGACATGGTGAAATACGCCGCCTCGCATCTGGATGAAAGCCGTCCCGTCGTCAGGACGGCGCACACGGTCATCCATGGCGACGCCAAAACCTATGGCGAAGCCATGATGTGGCAGGTCACAACCACCGAAGACGGGGAACGCAAGCTGTGGCAGAGCGGCGGGGTCTACGGCATGTCAAGCCAGACCATTTTGTTCCCGGACGCCAAACGCGCCTATGTCCTGCTGGCCAACGACGCCTGCTTCGACACGCAGAGCCAGTTGCATACCCTGGCCTTGTCGGTGCACGCGGGGTTTAAAAAACCGAAGTAACAGTC
>CBIHPL010000036.1:0-14148 GCA_966212005.1 uncultured Asticcacaulis sp. | reverse complement strand
CCGAACTCCTGGGCGTCAGGGCCGGAGAGCCCGGCCTGTTTATCGAACGCCGCAGCTTTCTGGACGATGGCCGAACCGCCGAGCTGACAAAGGCCTGGTACCGTGGCGACATGTCGGACCTGATGGCCGAAATCACCCTGGCCTGATTCAAGCTTCCCTTGCGGAAGATATCCGCACGGCGATTTTACCTGTCGTTATTGGATTTGACGCGATAATACCAAATATCATATGTGAAATAACACGTGTGAATCTTGGTCATATCATCGCGCCTGTTTCAGATGGCGAGTCGGGAAAACTCTATGTTGTCATCCAAGCGCGCACCCGTGGTGGCGGGGGCCAAGGCGGCAAGCCTTTACCTACAGCTGCAGGACACGCTGAGAGACGCCATCACCAGCCGCCAGCTGGCGCCGGACGCGGCCATCCCGACCGAGCGCGAACTGGCCGAAGAATTCAAGGTGTCGCGCATCACGGTACGCAAGGCGATCGACGGCCTTGTTTATGAAGGCCTTCTGACGCGACGCCAGGGCGCCGGGACGTTCGTCACCAAGCGCGTTGAAAAAAGCTATTCCAAGATGTCCTCCTTTACCGAAGACATGATTTCGCGCGGCCGTGTGCCTTCCAGCAAATGGCTGTCGAAGTCGGTCGGCCTGGTCAATCCGGAGGAAGCCCTCGCCATGGGCCTGTCGCCCGGCACGACCGTCTACCGCTTCAACCGCATGCGCTTCGCCGATGGCGTATCGATGGGTCTCGACTACGCGACCGTGCCGGCCAACTGCCTGCCGTCGCTCGAAGCCGTGACGGATTCGCTTTACCAGGCGCTGGAAAACGCCGGAACGCGGCCGATCCGTGCCCTCCAGCGTCTGCGCGCCGTCGCCTTCAACGCCGAACAGGCGCAGCTTCTCGAAATCCCGGTCGGATCTCCCGGCCTGCTGATCGAGCGCCGGGGCTTCCTGGCGGACGGCTTTCCGGCCGAATATACCCAGTCCTACTATCGCGGCGATGCTTACGACCTGATGTCCGAACTCAGCTACACGGCATAAAATTTTCATAAGAAAAAGCGTTTTTACCGTTGCCAATCCCTGTGGTCGCGGTAAGTTGTTATGACCAATTTAACGGACCTCACAAAGGCGATATAACAGGGAGTGGATATGACGAGTTTCACGCGACGCCATCTTGTCCTGGCAGGCAGCGCCGCTGGCCTGACCGCTCCCTTGACCGGCCTGGCTTCCATCGCCGCACCGAAACCTTATGGCGCCACGCCGTCTCCACGCCAGTACACATGGCACAATCGCGGCACCTATGCCTTCATGCATTTTACCATGAACACCTTTACCGACAGGGAATGGGGTTATGGTGACGAGAGCGTCAGTCTGTTTAATCCTACCGAGTTCAGCGCCGACCAGATTGTCGAGGCGGCGAAGGCCGGCGGGCTGACCGGCCTGATCCTGACGGCCAAGCACCACGACGGATTCTGTCTGTGGCCCAGCGCCTATACCGAACATTCGGTGAAAAACAGTCCATACAAGAACGGCAAGGGCGACATCGTCGGCGAAATGTCCGAGGCCTGTGCGCGCCACGGTCTGGCCTTTGGTGTCTACCTCTCGCCCTGGGACCGCAATCACGCCGAATACGGCAGGCCGGCCTATGTCGAATATTACCACAACCAGCTGCGTGAACTGACGACACGGTACGGCAAGCTGTTCGAAGTCTGGTTCGATGGCGCCAATGGCGGCGACGGCTATTACGGCGGCGCCCGTGAAACGCGCCGCATTCACGCACCGACCTATTATGGCTGGGATACTGTGCGCGCCATCGTGCGCGAGAATCAGCCGGACGCCGTCATGTTCGCCGATGCCGACATGGATGTCCGCTGGGTCGGCAATGAAGAAGGTCACGCCGGCGATCCCTGCTGGCCAACCGTCGACGCCACGCCTTACACCCAGGAAAAGGGCAACAGGGGCGTGCGCGGCGGACCAATCTGGAATCCCGCCGAAACCAACGTTTCGATCCGCCCGGGCTGGTTCTGGCACGCCGACGAAAAGCCGCGCACCCCGGCAAACCTGACCAAGATCTATTTCGAGTCGATCGGCCGCGGCACCACCCTGCTGCTCAACCTGGCGCCTGATCGCCGAGGCCGCGTGCCGGACGCCGATGTCGCTTCGCTGAAGGCGTGGAAGACCATCCTCGACAAAACCTTTGCCCGCAATCTCGCCACCGGCGGCACGGCTACGGCCTCGACGACGTTCGGCAGCGGTTACGTCGCGGCCAATGTCCTGAAACCGGGCAAATTCTGGGCAGCGAAAGACAGCGATCGTGGTGGAGCATGGCTTGAGCTCGCCCTGCCCGGCGTACGCACCTTCGATGTCATTCGTCTTGCCGAAGACATTCGGCTGGGGGTGCGTGTCGACGATTATGCCGTCGATGTGTTCGACGCCAAGGGATGGCGCGAAATCGCCCGCCATACCTCTATTGGTCACGAGCGCCTGATCCGCCTGTCCGCCCCCGTATCTGCGTCGAAGGTCCGCCTGCGCATTCTGACGGCAGCGGCTTCTCCGGTTATCGGCAATTTCGGCCTGTTCCTCATGCCTCCGGTGCTCGAAGAGCCCATTGTGCGCCGTGACGCGAAGGGCATGGTCACACTGACGGCCACGGCGGCCGGACAGAGCCTGTTCTATACGGTAGATGGCGGTGAGCCTGACGCTGGCGCGACGGCTTATAAGGCGCCGTTCGTCCTGACGCGGGGTGGTATCGTCAAGGCGATCGCCCGCGATGACCGAACAGGTGTGACCAGCGCCGCGACAACCGTCGAATTCGATGTATCGCCTGCGAACTGGACTGTTGTTAAATCCAATATCGACACGCCCGAAGCCTTGCTCAAAGGCGACACCTTCACCGGCCCCGACAACCAGCCCATCGAGGTGGTCATCGACCTGGGTGAAATGATCGGAGTCAAGGGGTTCGTCCTGGCTCCGCCCGTACAGAACATTTCGCTCGGGATCGACCGCGTCAATCGCATGGGGCCGCCGGCCGGCTACGAGGTCTGGGTCAGCGCCGACGGCGCACAATGGGGCGACATGTCGGCCCAGGGCGAATTCTCCAATATCGCAGCCAACCGGACCGGACAGCGCATCCGCTTCGCGTCGCCGAAATCCGGTCGATACGTACGCATCCGCCTGCCACACGCGGTGCAGGACAAGCCGGTGATCGCCGTCGGCAAGATCGGCATCATTACGCGCTAAATTCAGAGACAAACATGTCCCATCTCACCGCTGACCGCCGTCAGTTCTTCCGCATGACAGCCGCGACCGCCGCGGTCACCGCCCTGCTGCCCGGCCTGAGCCGCGCCGCCGACAACCAGTCGATCGGCCCGGTCTATCCGCTCAACGCGCCGGGCGAGGCCTGGGATGTGTTCAAGGGCTACGATCCCGAGACCGACCCCAGCGCGCCGTTTTACCGCTCGCACGTCAAACGCGCGCCTCGCATCGCGCCGCTCAAGGAAACCCAGGCGCAGCCCGGTCTCAAGCCAGAGGTTTCTGCGGCCACCCTGTTTGCCGCCTACCTGACCCTGGAAGGCCCGGACGAGGATCTCAACCGGTCGCGTTATCAGGTGGGCGCCAGAAGCCGCCCGCACGTCGAGCGCTTCTGGCAATACCAGGACATCGTCGTCGGCTGGAACACGACCGGCCTGGTGCCCAATCCGGCCATGGTCGACGCCGCCCACCGCAACGGCGCCATCAGCCTCGGCTGTGTTTTCCAGCCCGATGTGCGCATGTTCAACGGCACCGACCTGCCCCGGCCTGAGGTCGCGAGGAAGCTGGTGAAACTCTGCCAGTATTTCGGTTTTGACGGCTATTTCGTCAATTTCGAAAGCTATACGGCCGAGGACGCCCGCGCCATCCAGGACCTGATCGCCGACATGAAGACGGCAGCCGCCGCAGCCGGCCTCAACGACTTCCACATCCAGTATTACGACGGCTATACAGATGTGAAATCGGTCTGGCCGGGCCCGCCGCACGTCGACGGCAGCGAACGCAAGGCGTCTGAGCCGCGCGCCGATTCGATGATGATCGACCAGGGCTGGAGCAATTACGGCCTGACGCGCGGCTGCTGTTCCGGCCACGCCCTGACCGAGCTGGCCGATCCGGCGAAAACCGGTGGCGGATATGGGCAAAACGACATCTATTACGGCCTGCAACTCTATCCGGGCCCCGGCTATATGGGCCTGGTCGCACCGCGCGTCATTACACCGAATGGCGGCCCGTCGCAGGGCGGTTTGCAGATCTACAGCGTCGAGGACGGCCTGCGCAAGATGCGCCGCGCCCGCGTCGACCAGTTGAAGGCATTGAAGGCGCCTACGGCTGCCGACCGCACCGAACTGCTCAGCCTGACCGACCCCAATCTGGTGCGCAAATCCTGGTACCGTCTGCATCAGAGCTTCTGGTCCGGCAAGACCGGCAGCCCGGCCAATGGCAACAATCCGACTCCAGCGCAACTGGCTATCTATGGCGATGCCGAACGCCGCAAGGTCTATACCGACTATCAGGCGCCCGGCCAGGCCAGCGACCAGCTTCGCCTGCCGATCACCTATGGCGTCGCCAACTTTATCGTCGAGCGTTCGGTCGTGGGCAAGTTGCCCTTCGTTACGCGCTTCAATACCGGGGAAGGCGCGCGCTTCTTCCATGAGGGCGTGCAGACAGGCGGGGCCCAGTGGTTCAACCTAGGCATCCAGGACATTCTGCCGAGCTGGGCATGGTGGACCAAGGGCGCGGCGCTCGACGTCGATTACGATTTTAACGACGCATGGGACGGCGGATCGTCCCTGCGCGTTGCCGGCACGCTCGATCAACCGACCGAGGTGCGCCTCTACAAGACCGAGGTCGCGCTGTCGGCATCGTCTACGGTCGGCCTGGTCTACAAAGGCGGCGCCAAAGGCAAGCTGAAGGTCGGCTTGGTGTTCAAGGATGCACCGACGCAGGTCGAGTGGGTTGAGGTTTCGGGTGGTCAGGCGCTCAAAAACGGCTGGCTGCGCTGGAACCAAGCCTTAAGCAAGTTTGCCGGCCGGACGCTGGTGACTGTTTCGCTCGGCTTTGAAGGCACTGGCGCCTACGCCGTCAATATCGGCGAACTGTCTCTCCTTGACGATACGAAGTTTCCCCCCTTCTCGATCGCCGCCTTCCGCATTGTGCAATCACGCATCCTTCCCGGCGGCAAATCGGCAGAACTGCGCCTGCAATGGCATGGGAGCGAGGAGATTGATGCCTACGACCTGTTCGCGAGTTCGGGCAAGACAAAGACCTGGCTCGGCAGGATCAGCGGCGATGCCTATTATGTCGAGAACCTCGCGCGCGGTACGGCCGCTACGACGACGCTTTCACTGACGCCCATCGTCAAGGGTGTTGACCAGGTGCCATCGCTGGCTGTCAAATTCGATTGGGCTTAAAATGAAAAGGCCGCTTCTGGAAGGAAGCGGCCTTTATTCTCAAGCAAAAAAGCTCTTGGCCGGGACGACCGTATCGGTCGCCTTGGCGTCGCACTGGGCGTAGACAAAGCCCTTCTGGATGGCGAACGCGCCGACTTGGCCCTTCGTGTTCAAGGCCAGGAACCCGACCTGAAGCGTCTTGGCGGCTTCCGGACGGCGGCGGACGATGCGCATGACCGCCTCTTCGCAGGCCTTCTGCGGCGACCGGCCCTGACGCATCAGCTCGACGACCAGGAAGCTGCCGGCATTGCGGATGACCTCTTCGCCAACGCCGGTCGAGGTCGCCGCACCAATCTCGCCATCGACATAGAGGCCGGCGCCGATAATCGGGCTGTCGCCCACCCGGCCACGCAGCTTCCAAGCCATGCCCGACGTCGTACACGCCCCGGACAAACGCCCCTGCCCGTCAAGCGCCAGGATGCCCAGCGTGTCGTGATTGTGCTCATCGCCCGGCATCTTGCTGTTGGGCACATGACCATAGGTCGACATCTCGCTGTTGGCGACCGGCTGATAGTTCTGCACTTTCAGCCATTCGCGCCAGGCGGCCTCCGATTCCGGCGTCAGCAGCTCTTCCTTCGGGAAGCCCTGTTCGATGGCGAATTGCAGCGCGCCATCGCCGACCAGCAGGACGTGCGGCGTCTTTTCCAGCACCCGGCGCGCCACCGAGATCGGGTGGGCGATGTGTTCCAGGGCCGCCACGCCGCCGCAGCGCCATTGTTCGTCCATGATGCAGGCGTCGAGCGAGACGTGGCCGTCGCGGTCGGGATAGCCGGCGCGGCCGACGCTGTGGTTCTTCATGTCGGCTTCGGGCACGCGCGCGCCGGCTTCGACGGCGTCGAGCGCATGGCCGCCGCCCTGGATCACCGACCACGCTGCCTGGTTGGCGGCGACGCCGAAATCCCAGGTCGAAACAACGACGGGTTTTACGAGGCTTGCGGCCTTCGCGGTACCGGCAAGACCGGTCAGGGCGGAGGCCACCAGTGAGGCTTTGACGAAGTCGCGGCGGTCGGTCATGTCGGTCTGCTCAGCTAAAGGAAGGTGGACGGTCGCGCAGGTCTGCACCAAAGGCGATGTTGGGCTCAGCCCCCATATCAAAGCGCAAAGTGCCGCCGCGCACCAGATCGGCGTGGCGAATAAAGGTCTTGGTATAGGGCTTGCCGTTCCAGCTGACCGCCTGGACGTAGATGTTGGCAGCAGAGTTGGCCGGCGCTTCGATGACCAGCTTTTTGCCCTTGGCCAAGACGATCTCGGCCTTGCGCACCAGCGGCGAGCCGAAGACATAGTTGGCGCTGACCGGATCGACCGGATAGAGGCCCAGCGCGCTCATCAGGTACCAGGCGCTCATCTGGCCGCAATCCTCATTGCCTTCCAGCCCGTCGGGCGCGGCACGATACATGTCGCGCATCAGCTGGCGGACACGAGCCTGGGTCTTATGCGGGCTTCCGGTGTAGGCGTAAAGATAGGCGACGTGGTGGCTGGGCTCATTGCCGTGGGCGTATTGCCCGACCAGGCCGCTGATATCGTCGAGGCTCGCTTCACTGGCATTCGCCGGCTCGACGAACAAGGCATCGAGCCTGGCTTCAAAGGCCTTCAGCCCACCGAACAGTTCCGCATAGCCATAGATGTCATGCTGATTCAGGAAGGTCGCCTGCCAGCCATTGGTTTCAGTATAGTCGCGCCATTTGACCTGATCATGGCCCAGCGAATGGGGATTATATGGCGTCACCCATTTCCCATCGGCGCGGCGCCCGCGCATGAAGCCGATGTCGCGGTCGAACAGGTTGCGATAGTTCAGGGAGCGTTTGCGCAGGGCCGAGGCAACTCCGGCCTCACCAATCGTGGCAGCGAGTTTGGACGTACACCAGTCGCCATAGGCGAACTCGAGCGTCCGTGATACGGCCTCATCGACGGTATCTGCCGGGATATAGCCCATCTGCCGGTAGAGGCTCAGGCCGCGCGGCGCTGTATCGACAAAGGCCCGCTTCTTGAGCACATGCAGTCCGGCCTTGTAGTCGACACCCGGAACGCCCTTGATGGCCGCTTCCGCGATAACTGACGCTATGTGATAGCCGATCATGGTGTCGGTTTCGCGGCCATGCAGCGGCCAGATCAGCGCGCCGGACGGACTTTCCAGACTGCCGCGTACCAGTCCGCCGATCATGCCCGGCAAGCGCGAGGTCTGGGTCAGGGTATAGAAGGGGTGGACGGCGCGGTAGGTGTCCCACAGGCTATAGGTCGAATAGTTCTCCTCCCCCGCCTTCAGGCTATGCACGGCATTGTCCATGCCGCGGTAACGGCCATCGACGTCGGAATAGATCGTCGGTGCCAGAAGGGTGTGATAGTGGGCGGTATAGAATATGCGCTTGTCCGCCGGATCGGCAATATCGACGCGAACCTTGGTCAGTTCCTTTTCCCAGGCGATACGCGCGTCTTTGCGTACCCGGTCAAAATCGAAATCCGGAATGTCGGCGTCCAGGTTCCTGAGCGCGCCTTCGACATCGACGCCAGATATCCCAACCTTCACCAGCAAGGGTGCATCGCCGGCATCGGGAAAATGCAGGGCGCATTTCAGTGTATCGCCAGCGATCTCCGTGCCTGCGACCTCCTGGTCGTCGCTATAGAGGACGGCACGCGCAAACGGCCGGGACAGCTTCATGGCAAAAAAGACATGACGGCCCGGCGCCCAGCCGAAGGTCTGGCGGCCACCGACCAGGGTGTCATTGCCGATCAGCCGGAGGCTGGCGTTCCTGACATCGTGTTTGTACGGTTTCACCCACCAGCGCAGGTTGGAATGGCTCCAGTCGAACAGCAGATGGCCGTCCTTTGAAGAGAAGGTGTAGCGATGCAGGCCGGCGCGCAACGACGCCGTCAGTTCGGCGGTCACGCCGCTGTCGGTCAGGTCGACGCGGTAATAGCCCGGAGACGCCGCTTCGTTAGCGTAGCGCGAGCGATAGCCTTCGGTCGGATTGTCCAGCGGGCCGGGCTGCAGCCTGACCGCGCCCGTCCGGGGAACCACCAAGCCATCAAACAGATCCGGACACCCCGTCCCGCTGAGATGGGTGTGCGAAAACCCCATGATCGAGCGGTCTTTCTGGTGATACCCGGAGCAGGAATCCCAGCCGATATTGAAGGTGTCGGGGCTCAGTTGCACCATGCCGAACGGCACGGTGGCGCCGGGATAGGTGTGTCCGTGCCCCGCCGTGCCGATGAAGGGATCGACGTGGTCACAGAGCGACTCTTCCACGGCGAGGGCAGCAGACGGCAAAGCGCTGATGGCGGCGGTTCCGGCAAGGACCTGACGGCGGGAAAGCATATAGGACCTCAGGCCAGGAGTTGCGGCTTTTCAGCCGCCAGGTGCAGGATCAGGGTGCCGAACAGGCTGTTGGCCCAGGCAAACCACGACCGCGTAAAGATAGCCGCATCGTCCTTGCCGACGCTTTCGTTCATGAAGCCGCGCGGTCCGGCAGCGACCTTCAGCATCCGCAGGCAGTCGCGGATTTCGTCGTCGCTGGTCGATGTCAGGGCCTGCATCATCAGGGAAATCGGCCAGACGGTGTTCAGACCTGAATGCGGGCTGCCGATGCCTTTCAGCACCTTGCCATCATAGTAATACGGATTGCGGGCGCTCAGGACCGCCGCACGGGTGCGCACATACAGCGGGTCGTCCTTGGCGCAGAAACCTAGGTACGGCAGGCTCAGCAGGCTGGGCACATTGGAGTCATCCATGAACAGAACGTTGCCGAAGCCATCGACCTCATACGCCAGGATGGCATTGCCGTCCTTGTCCTTGGTGCGGCCATAGACATAGAGCCCGCGCTCGATCTCGCCGGCCAGGGCCAGGCAGTCGACGGCAAAGACCGGATCGAGCCCCATGGCGTCGGCCTGCTTGGCCAGCTGGCGCAGGCTGACCAGGGCAAAGGCATTGCCCGGAATGAAGTAGGGATAGGTGCAGGCGTCGTCCGACGGCCGGAAACCGGAATGGATCATGCCGGTATATTTGGTCGGCCAGCCATAGCCGCGCGGCAGGGTCTCGGTCGGTTCCGACGCCGTGCGGTTGAAGCGGTAAGGGCCGTCATTCTCTTTCCGCTGCTGTTCGCGGAAGGTCTTGAGCACCACGCGCATCGCCGCCTGCCAGGTGGCGTCGAACGGCGTCGTGTCGCCGGTGGCTTCGATATACTGGCTGGCCAGGCGGATCGGATAGCAGAGGGAATCGATCTCCCATTTGCGCTCGGCGACACCCGGCTTCATGTCAGTCTGGTCGGTCAGCGACCACGACAGGTCCGTCTTGGCCGTCGGATCGCGCATATAGGCGTTGGCGTAGGGGTCGATCAGGATGCAACGCGCCTGACGCTGGAACAGGCCGTGGAACATCGTCCGCAAGCTCGCGTCCCTGGCGGCCAGGGCGACATAGGGTTCGACCTGGGCCGAGGAGTCGCGCAGCCACAGGGCGTTGATGTCGCCGGTGATGACGAAGGTGTCGGGCTTGCCGTCAACAGTGCCCGTATCGACCGTGGTGTCGAGCGTATTGGGGAAGCAGTTTTCGAACAGCCGCGCCAGTTCCGGGTCGCCGATCGACTTGACCGTCTTCTTGATCAGGGCTTCGACCGAGGCGCTCGGAAATTTGCGCGTCGCGGCCAGCGGGCGCTTGCCGCTGGCGACGACCGGCGACATGGCGGGGATTTCCGCGAAGGTGCGCGTGGCGGCGAAACTGACGGCGGCTGCCGCAACTCCGAAGATCAACTCTCTGCGTTGCATATCCGCTCCTAGATTTGCACCAGACCCGGGCGATCCCAGATCTGGTTCTTGCCGCCGGCGACCGAGCGCTCAGTACCGTCGTGCAGGTCCAGCACGATGATCTCATTGCGGCCGGCCTTGAGGTAGGGCGCCGGCACAAACAGGGCGTGCTGCGGCCCGACCGACCAGTGACGGCCCAGGTTATGGCCGTTGACCCAGGCATAGCCCTTGCCCCAGCCGCGCATGTCGAGGAAGGTATAGCCGACCTCGGCCAGATCGAACGCCCCGCGATGAAAGGCCGGACCGTCCACGTGTTCGGTCGAAAATTTCAGGGCGCTCAGGTCGTCGAGCGGCAGGGTATAATGCTCCCAGCCCTCGAGCCCTGCGCCGTTAAGGGTGACGTCGCCGATCAGGCCCTTCTGGTCCTTGCCGATCTGGTCGCCGTAATTGATGCGGCCCATGATATCGACCAGGACGTCGATGGTCTTGCCCTTCTTTGCGGCGATATCGAGCGTGGTCTCGTGATAGCGGCGGTCGAGCACGCCGGCCGGCACGCCATCGACCGAGACTTGCGCATAGTCGCGGACCTCACCGAATTTCAGCGCGCCCTTGGCCGCCGCCTTGGCCTTGTGGCGATAGAGGATCATACCGTGCGGCTGGTCGAGCTGTTCCAGGGTGCGCGGCTTCTGAGCGGTCACAGGCTTGCCCAGCAACTGCCAAAGCGAGGCCTTTTCATTGAGACGGAAGCGCTTGATGTCGATAGCCTTTTCCGGCTCCGGCATCGCCGTAAAGCGGTCCTTGGGCAGGAAGTTCTGGAACAAGGCCTTGGCGGCTTCGTATTTCGGCGTCGGGCGCCCGGCCTCGTCCAGCATGGCGTCGTAGTCGTAGCTGGAGATATCCGGCTGATAGGTCTTGCTGTTCTTGTCGTAATTGGCGCCGGCATCGAAAGCGTAAGACGTGCCGCCGTGCAGCATGTAGAAGCTGATCGATATCTTGTTTTCCAGCATCCACTTCAGGCTGTCGATCAACGGCGGGATCGGCATGGACGAATGCATCTCGCCGAAGTGGTCGAACCAGCCACCCCACAGTTCGGTGCACATGCGCGGGCCCGACGTCTTGAACTTGCCGAAGCGTTCGAACTCGACCCGGGCCTTGTCGTGCGTGCCGAAATTGATGCCGTTGAACATCTCCGGCAAAGCGCCGTTCTCGATCACCGCCGCGCCATCGACCGTGTAGAGCGCGCCGGCAAAGCCCGCTGCGCGGACCTGGTCCTTGACGGCGCGCATATAGGTCAGGTCGTTGCCGAACGAGCCATATTCGTTCTCGACCTGGGTCATCAGGATCGGGCCGCCGCGGTCGATTTCCAGATGTGCGACCTCCTGGCCGATGCGCTTCAACCACGCGCCCGACGGGTCCATGTAACGCGGATCGAGCGAGCGCGGACGGATGTCCGGATCGTTCAGCACCCAGCCAGGATAGCCGCCATTGTCCCATTCGCCGCAGATATAGGGTCCGGGACGCAGCAGCACCCACAGGCCCTCTTCCTGCGCCGTCCTGATCCAGGCGGCCAGGTCGAGATTGCCGGTGAAGTCGTAGACGCCCTTGCGTTTTTCATGGGCGTTCCAGAAGACATAGGTCGACAGGGTATTCAGCCCCAGCGCCTTCAGCTTGCGCAGGCGGTCGCGCCACAGTTCGCGCGGGATGCGCGGATAATGCATCTCACCGGCCATCAGGTGCAGCGGCTTGCCGTCGAGGACAAAGTCGTCGCCGACGATGCCGAAGCGCGGATTGGCGGCGAGGGCGGCGCCGGCGGGAATGAGACCTGCGGCGGCGGCCGAAAACGCGGTCATGGCAGCGAGGAGGTCTCTGCGGGTGGTCATGCGTGTACTCACTATTTGGGAAGGGCCTGGGTGCCCGTCAGGATGACGTCCGTGCTGACGCTATTGGGGCCGGGTTGCCCGCCGCCAACAAAGAGGCCGTAGGCGCCGGGCCGCTGGGCGCGTTCGCCCCGGCGATTGACGGTCGACAGGTCGCGCGGCGTAAGGTCGAAGGTGACGTCGCGGCTTTCGCCGGGCTTGAGGTGGAGGCGCGTAAAGCCCGCCAGGCTGTATTTCAGCTTCTGCGCATCGGCCGGCGGCGTCAGATACAGTTGCGCGACTTCGTCACCGGCGACAGCACCGGTATTGGTCACGGTCGCGGTGACCATCAGCCCCTGCCCGGCCGCAATCGTGCCTTGCGACAGGCGGATATTGCTGTAGCCGAAGGTGGTGTAGGACAGGCCGTAGCCGAAGCCGTAGAGCGGATCGCCGCTGAAATAGCGATAGGTCCGGTTGTCCATGCGGTAGTCGATGAATGGCAGAAGGTCCTGCACCGACCGGTAGAAGGTGACCGGCAGGCGGCCGGACGGATTGTTCTGGCCAGTCAGGGTCTCGGCGATGGCCGTGCCGCCTGCCTCACCCGGATACCAGGCCTGGAGCACGGCGTTGGCATTGTCATTGGCCCAGTTAAGCGCGACGGCGCCGCCGGACAGGTTGACGACGATGAGCGGCTTGCCGGTCTCCTTCAGGGCCTTGAGCAAGGCTTCCTGACGCGCCGGCAGGCTCAGGTCGGTGCGGTCGCCGCGATCGAAGCCGGGGACCAGGATCGACAACTCCTCGCCTTCGATGTCCGGCGACAGGCCGACAAAGGCGACGACCGCATCGGCGTCCCTGGCGGCCGCCAGGGCCTCGGCAATCTGGCCATACTGTGGCGCCAGCCATTTCAGGCGCCCGCCCCCGTCGCCGCCGACCTTGCGGAATTAAAGCCGGACCGTGCGCGGTCTGGCGTCGTCGAAGCGGATGTCGGCGCTCAGGGTTTTGCCGTCGCCGAGGTCCTGGATGACCGGCTTGTCGTCGACAAACAGCGCAACCGCGTCATGCCTGTTATCGCACTCCCAGCAGCGTTCCATGTAGATCTTCAGCGTGTAGTCACCGGCGGCCGGCGGGGTGATCTCACCGGTCCAGCGGATGCTGTAGGGCTTGTTTTCCAAGGCCTTGACCGGCGCGACATTATAGAGGTCGAGATTGACCGTCCGGTCGGTGCGGGTCAGGACGGGCTTACCGGAAAAATCCGGATTGTCGAAATACTCGCCCTTCAGGCCGGGTTGATTGCCAGACGACAAAGCCGTTTCCGGAATGGGGATGGCGACGCCTTCGGCGACATTGGACCCTTGCGCATAGGCGACCGATCTATAGGTCTTGCGCAACGCCGCCAGCGGCGTCACCGGATCGATCAGCGCGCCGTGATAGTTGGCGCGCAGGACTTCCAGCGTATCGGCATTGGGGCCGACCACCGCGATCTTCGCATCAGATTTCAGCGGCAGGACGCCGTCGTTTTTCAACAGCACGATCGACTGACGCGCCGCCTTCAAGGCCAGAGCGGCGGCATCCGGCGTGTGGATCTGTTTGGCGTCAATCGTGTGGTACGGGCTGGGCGCGCCGTCGAGGCCCAGACGCGTGCGCGCGGTCCACAGGCGGCGGACGGCCGTGTCGACCTCGGCCTCGCTAACTAGACCCTGCTTCACCGCGCCTTCGAGGTGGCTGTAATACTTGCCGCAGTTGAGGTCGGTGCCGGCCTTCAGCGCCTCGGCGGCGTTTTCTTCCGGCTCCAGGCGATAGAAGTGAAAGGCGTACATGTCTTCGACCGCGTCGCAGTCGGTGACGACAAAACCCTTGAAGCCCCAGTCCTTGCGCAAGGTCTTGTCTAGCAGATCGGTCGAGGCGCAGGCCGGAATGCCGTGCAGCGAATTGTAGGCGCACATGATCGACTGCGCCCCGCCTTCGGTGACTACTTGGCGAAAGGCCGGCAGGTAGGTGGCTTCGCGATCATAGGGCGAGCTGTCGACGTCGAAGCCGTGGCGGCCAGCTTCGGGGCCCGAATGGACGGCGAAATGCTTG
>CBIHPL010000035.1:0-14318 GCA_966212005.1 uncultured Asticcacaulis sp. | reverse complement strand
CGGGCGTTTGGGCCGATGCGGACGTCACACAAGCCAGGGCAAAAAGAGCCAATAGTATCGGGCGCACCATCGGGTTCCTTGATCAAAAAAAAATGGGGCTGCCCGAGGGTCGCAGACAGCCCCAGTAGGAGGTAGCTCAAAAAGTTAGAATGACGCCCGAACGCTCAGCTGTACAGTGCGGCCGTCGTAATCGACTCGGCGAACCTTGCGTTCGTCGACTTCGAATTCGGTGCGGCGAGCGTCGGTGAGGTTGAAGGCGTCGATACCAAGCGTGATGCGGTCGGAAAGGTTGTAAGACGCCGACACGTCGAACTGGCCACGCGGCTTGACCGACCGCGCTGCGCCGGCGAACGTGCCGCCGGCCGCAAGCTCGTAGCGGTCGCGGTAGTTATAGACCGCACGGACGCCGAACTTGCTGGTTTCATAATACAGGATCAGGTTGGCCGAGTTGCGTGACACGCCGGGCAGGACGGCGGCGGTGCCGCTGACCGTTTTGCCGTTGACGTCGGCATAGGAGTAGTTGAACGCCCCGCCCATCTTGTCCCACGGCGCCGGCAGGAAGTCGAAGTTCTGCTGGATCGTCAGTTCGGCGCCGGTGACTTCCAGCGGCGTCGGCGAATTCAGCGCGCCATTGACGTCGATCTTGGCCGGGCTGCCGCCGGCGATGGTCAGCGTGCTGTAGCAGCTGTCGCCGTTGACCGACCAGGTGCCGAGGCCCAAACCGTAACCGTCCGCCGGGCACAGGAACGAGTCGCGCGTCTCCGCCTGGATCTGGCCGAAGATTTCCTTCTTGTAGATGGCCAGGCCGATGAGGCCGTTCGGGCGGTTGTACCATTCCAGCGACAGATCGAAGGAGTTCGACGTGTAGGGCTCGATTTCGACGCGGCCGAGCGAGACGCTGTAGCCTTCGGTCGTGGTCGTGACCGTCGTGCCGATCGGCGAGATGTCGCGCGCATTGGGCCGGACAAAGGTCTTGTAAGCGCCGAAACGCAGTACGACATCCTTCGTCAGATCCGCCGCCAGCAGCATGGACGGCAGGGTGTTGGAATATTCCGTCTCGCGCGTATTGAGCTTGAAGGTCGCCGTCTGGCCCGTGCCGGTACGGTCGAGCGAGGTGATGACCTGTTTCGTATGTTCCTGACGGACGCCGACATGGCCGCGCAGGCGAACACCGTAAAGCTCCGCGTCGATCTTGCCCATGACGTATACGGATGAAATGTCGTCCGACTTGGTGAAGTTGTTGTTGGTGAAGTTGCCGTCGGCCGGATCGTTTACCCAGCCGGCATAGGTCAGGCGCTGCCCCGGCAGGAGTGTGACGGGTTGCAGGCGCGACAGGGCATAGTCGTAATCGACCGTCTGCCAGTTCTGCAGGTAGTCGCCGCCCTTGCCACCGAAGAAGTCGTCGGCAAAGGCGCTCGCCACGACGAAGCGGCTGTCGATATTCTGGCTCTGGACGCCGACGGCGCTGCCGCGATAGCCGGTCGATGTATATTCCTTTGTCTCGGCGCGCACGCCAGCCTGGACGCTGTCGAGCCATGAGCTGTCGAGGAAGCGTTCGACATCGGCCTGGAGCGTCGAAACCGAGTTTTTCGCGGTCGAGTCGCTGCCGGCGACGATGAAGCGGTTACCGTTGGCATTGGCCAGTTCCGGCCCTGACGGCGGATTGCCCGTGCTGGTCCACGGCCCGCTGGTGTCGGTGACAAGCGGCGTCGTCTGTGTAAAGGACAGGACGAAATTCTCGATGTCGTCGGCGCCGCTGAAGAAGCTCCCTTTCAGGCCGTTTCCGGTGCCCGATGATCCCAGCGGCTTGGCGGTATTGCGGACGTCCAGCTGGCTCTGGAAGCCGAAATTCTCGGCTTCGGAATGGGCGGCGGCGGCGGCGATGCGCCATTTTTCGTTGCGGAAATCGGCCGTCAGGTTGAGGCCGTTGGTCATCTGCTTGAACGACTCCTTGCGATAGGAGGCATAGACGCGCGGATTGGTAAAATTGTACTTGTCGACGTAATAGCGCCCGTCTTCGCCCAGCCAGGGCGTAACGGTCGGGTCGATGATGGTATTGCCGTCGCGCATGTCGATATCGAGGATGTCGGTCGCCGTCAGCGGCATGTCGCGGTTGCTGTAGAAGTAGGTGCCGCCGACGCGCAGATTGTCGGTGACCTTGAATTCGGCACCGACGACGCCGGTCAGCAGATTTCCTTCGTTATATTTTACGCCCTGGCGGATATCCGACGGCATGAGAATGCCGGTCTTCGACTTGGCGCCGGTACCGCTGGCGGCGCAGACATTGCCGGCGGCGCAACTGCCGTTGCTCTCGAATGGCGCGTAATAGTCGCCGAAGCGGCTGGCGAAGGTCGGCGTGGTCGCGGCGCTCAACACCGTATATTGCGGAAAGTGCAGCGAATCGCGGCGGAAGTTTTCCTCGCGGTAGGCGATGGTGCCGAAGACCGCCGCACGGCCGTCCATGAAATGCTTCGTGCCCGATACGGTGACCGACGGCGTCAGGTACTTGCCGAGCGAATTGTATTCGGTAGCGGCCTTGATCCACGCGCCGTCCTTGCGCGCCAGCGCGCCCTGGATCTGCAGGTCGATATTGCCGCTGATGCCGCCCGGCTGGTCGGCCGCGGACACCGACTTGATGACCGAAATGGCGCTGAAGATATCCGAGTTGAACGCCCCCAGAGGCGCCGCGCCGCCCAGCACGGGCGAAGCGAAATTCATGCCGTTCAGCGTGATCTGGGCATAGCCGCCCGGCAGGCCGCGCAGGTTGATCGAGGCATTGCGCGAATCTTCCTCGCGGTTGACCTGGACGCCCGGAATGCGCTGCAGCGCTTCGCCGACATTGAGGTCCGGAAAGCGGCCGAGGCCGTCCGACGAAATGCTGTCGGACACGCCGACGGCCGAGCGCTTCATCTTGATGGCGTCGGCATAGCTTTTCTTGAAGCCTGTGACGACGACGACGTCATCCGCCTTAGGCGCATCGGCGGGCGCGGCCGCGTCTTGCGCAAATGCCGGCGTGGCGACGATGGCCAGCAGGCTCACACCGGCCATGAGGGCGAACACGCCCCCGGAAACTCTCTTTTTCATGTGCGTTCCTCGGTCTGAGTTGGTCAGTTATGTTTTAAAGAGACCGCACACAGAGGCAGCCCCCTGATCCACTCAACGAGTGTCGGGATTTTTTCCGCCAAGATTCCGTTAACCTAGGGCGATATGGCGAAAGTGTAAGCGGTTTTGGCTACGCCGAACTTCGTTTCGCCTGAAATATCGTGACAAAACAAAAATCTAGCCCGGAATGACGATTCCACTTGAAATCATTCCGATCTAGAAAATCGTGCGCAGGTTCACCGTGAAGGTCCGCCCGTCATAGTCATTGGCGCGCGGTAGCCGGACATCGCGCTGGTACTGCGAACGCCTGGCATCGCCGAGATTGTAGGCGTCGAACGACAGCGAATATTTCGGGCTGAGGACAACCGAGATCGAGGCGTCGACCTGGCCCCTCGCCTTCACGCGGCTGCTGCCGCCGGTAAAGGTGCTCACCCCCGCCAGCACATATTCGTCGCGATAGTTATAGATCAGCCGCGCCCCCCATTTTGGCGTCTCATAATAGCCGATCAGGTTATAGGTCCGGTCAGATACCCCGGGCAGGACCGGCGTTGAACCATCGGCATTGTGGCCGGAAATGCGCGTCAGCGAGGCGTTGAACAGGCCGCCGAAATGCCGCCACGCCCCGGGCAGAAAATCGAAATTCTGCTGGATGCTGAATTCCAAACCATCGACGATGATCGGGGTGTCGCTGTTGTAACTGCCGCTGGCGGTAATGACCGCCGGGCGGCCGTTGACCAGTTTGTCGCTGAGGCAGGCCTCGCCCTCAAGTCTGAGATGTCCCAGACCAAAGGCGGTGGCATCCTCGGGACACAGGCGCTCAAGCCGCGTTTCCGACGCGACGAACCTGGTGACGCGCTTGCGGTAAAGGGCGAGGGACACAAGGCTGCCCGGCCGGTTATACCATTCCAGCGAAATGTCCTGAGACGTCGCGTTATACGGTTTGAGGTCGTAACCGCCGTAAGCGATGTGAAAGCCGGTCGAATTGGCGGTCACGGTCGTGGCCGGGCTCAAGTTGCGCGGCTGCGGCTGGGCATAGGTCTTGTACGCCGCAAACCTGAGCACCAGGTCGTCGCGCAGATTGGCGGCAATCAGGACCGACGGCAGCAACTGGCGGTAGGACGTGACAAAGCGTGCGAAATCGTAGGAAGGCGATCCGTCGTCGGCATTGTGCCGGTTGAGCGTGTCGATCGTCTTTTGTGTGTCTTCGAAGCGGACACCGATCAGGCTGGTCACCGGCACGCCCTGGAAGTCGATCATGGACCTCAGTTGCGCATAGGCAGAGGCCGTGCGGTGAACCACGGTGAAGTTGGCCGCACCGTAAGAGCCGTTTGTGGCGTCGTTGATCCACCCCGTCTCGGTCAGGGTGTCGCCGGGCCCGACCGTTACGGGCCGCAGGCGCGACAGCGCATAGTCGTAATCGACGCGCACCGTGTGTTCGAGAAAGCCGGGCGCGACTCCACCGAAAAAGTCGCCGCTGACGCCCGGGTGCAGGAGCTCAGGCCCCAGCGCATCGACCTGGACACCCTTGGCGCTTGTACGATAGCCGCGCGACAGGAAGCGCGCCTCTTCCAGGCGCGCGCCGCCGGACACGCTGTCGATCCACCGTCCGGCAAGGCGCCGCTCACCGTCGAACTGGACGGCGGACAGATGGTTTTCGGCGTAGCCCGAACTGCCCGCAACGACGACCTGATCGCCCACGGCATTCTGCTGGAAGGCCGGATTGGCCTGATTGAGCCAGGTCCACGGCCCATAACTCTGACGGATGTCGACGCTGTTAAGCGCCAGTTCATACGCTGCGATATCCTCGCCGCCCGAATAGAACGCGCCGGACAGACCCGTGCCAGGTCGCGCCGCCGTACGCCAGTCGACCTGGGTCTGTTCCTGATAGTTGCGCGCCCGGGACAGGACGATCGTGCCCGTCCACGTCCAGTCGTCGGTCGTCCACTGCGCCTGATTGTCGAGGCTCCACACCTGCTGCGTCGCCGGTTCCGACCGCGCCGACAGATTGACTTGCGGCGTGTCGAAGCTGAAGCGGTCGACAAAGGCCGAACCGTCCGGCAGGCGCGACACGGGACTTGCCGGCTCCACCGTGCTGGCCAGAGGGCGCAGGTCGACCTCGATCATCTCCATATAGTTCTGGTCGAGTGTGCGCCGGCTGAAAAAGCCATTGGTCGTCAGCTTCAGATGGCCGTTCGGCCGGTATTCGAGGCCGGCGGCGGCGCTGACCAGACGGCCCTGGTTATACTTGGAAATCTGGCGGATGTCGGACGGAAACAGCACGCCGCGCCGGTCCATGACGCCGGTGCCGCTGATCGCACAGGTGTCGCCCGACAGGCAGCTGCCGTCCGGCTGGGACGGCGCATAGTATGGCGCGTAAAGCGCCGCAAAACCGGGCGTGTTTGCCGCCAGGGGCGTGTACTGGCTGAAATTGATCGAGTCGCGCCGGAAGCGCTCGTCTTTGACGGCCAGGGCGCCGAACGCCGCGAAACCGTTACCGGGCTTCACCGTATAGCTGACGCTGAAAGCCGGGCTGCCGGTCCCGCCGAGCGTATTGTATTCGTAGGCGACCTTGGCGAAACCGCCCGGCTTGCGCGCGCCGGCCGGCTGGATTCTCAGGTCGATGATCCCGCTCAGGCCCCCCGACGGATTGTTGGCGCCGGGGCTCTTGATGACAGAGATCGCGCTGAAGATGTCCGAATTGAAAGCCCCCAGCGGCGTCGAACTGTCGAGGATCGGCTCGGCAAAAGCCTGGCCGTTGAGCGTTGTGCGCGCGAACGTTCCGGGCAGACCGCGCAGGTTGATGGTGGCGTTGCGCGACTCGACTTCGCGGTTGATCTGAACGCCGGTAATGCGCTGCACCGCCTCGCCGACATTAAGATCAGGGAAGCGCCCCAGGCCGTCGGACGAGATCGAGTCGCTGACGGTAATCGCCGCCCGTTTGAGCCGGATGCCGTCGGCATAGGAGCGGCGATAGCCGTTGACGATGACGGCGGGGTCAAGCGCTTCCGGCGCGGGCTCAAACGGTTCCGGCACAGGCTCAGCTCTGGTGACGACGATGGCGCCGCTCGACTTGATGCGATAGTCGAGGCCGGTACCCGCCAGCATGATGCCGAGCGCGCCATCGGGTGTCATGCGCCCCGACACCGGCAATGTCGTGACGCCGTCGAGATCGCGGGTATTGGCCAGGATTTCGACACCCGACTGACGGATAAAAGCGGGTATGGTCTTCGCGGCAGGCCCGGCAGGGATGCTGAACGTCTTGTGCGCCGCACCCGCGACGGCCGGTGTTGCGGACACGACAAGGCAGGCCGCTGAAAGCAGCCCAAACCACCCTGTCCCGTGCCCGGCACCGTTCATCTTTCGGAGCCCTCGCCTGTATTTTTTCGTTATGCGGACAGCGGTTTTCCGCCATCCCGGCCTTTTTTGAGACCTATTGCCTGTCCGAAGCCGTCTTGTCACCCAGCCGGATGCGTTCCGGCTCGACGTGTACGGGCACATCCATCAGTTCACGGACAGTGTCGGCAAAATCCTCGGGCTGATCAAGGCGATACTGTCCGACCAGGCGTTCGTTTCGGATGGCCGGGTCTTCTATGGAAATCTTGATGCGGTTATAGCGGTTGAACTCTTCGACGGCGGCTTCCAGCGTCTGGTTCTGCAGAATGATCTTGCCCTCGCGCCAGGCCAGCCTGCGCGTGATCTCCTCAGGCTGTGCGCTGACCGTGATCTCCTGTTTCGCCTCGGGCACAAAGGCGCCATGGCCGGCGCTCAGGCGTCTGGGCGCCGCGCCTCCATTCCACACCTCGACCACGCCCTCGGTGACCAGAACCTCGGCGCCCGAGGTCTTGCGGCGGACGGAAAAGGCCGTGCCGACGGCGCGTACGCGGACATTGCCGGCTTCGACGACGAATGGCTTGTTCGGGTCCTTGGCGACTTCGAACAGCGCCTCACCCTGTACCAGCACAACGCGGCGCAGCTTCGAAGTCATTTCGACGCGCAGATGGCTGTCGCTGTTCAGGCTTGCGACCGAGCGGTCGGACAGCGGCACTTTTCGCATCTCGCCGAGCGCCGTCTGGATTTCCGTCTTCGAAGGGTTGGTGAGCGTCAGCACGCTCAATCCGGTCACCGTGGCGGCTGCCGCGGCAATGCCGCCCATCACGGCGCGGCGGGACACCACTGAGCGCTTTGGTCTCGCCGGCTGGACATCCGGGCGCAGGTTTGACTGGACGGTCGCCTTGTCGAGACTGTGCCAGATCGCCTGGGCGCGCAGATAGGCGCCCTGATGACGCGGATGCGCGTCGTACCACGCTTCAAACGCGATACGGTCGGCCTCGGAGACCGCATCCCCCGACTGCCTTACCACCCAATCCAGTGCTTCGTCGTCAATCTTTGACATGTGTGTTCGCTGTGGCGCCCCGGGACAGAGTGGATCCGTCCGTGCGCGCCGCACCATACTCCGTAACCCCTACCCTCGCCACCAAGTCGGCGATCAGCCGCATACCGTTCATCGTTTCCTTCTCAACGATATTCTCGCTGATGTTGAGATCGCGGGCCGTTTCAGCCTGCGAAAACCCATAGATCTTGCGCAGCCGGAACACCTGCCGGCAGCGTTCGGGCAGATTGGCGATGACGCCGAGCACCCATTTCAGTTCGGCCCGCGCCATGGTGGCGGCCTCGGGCGTAGGTCCGCCGTCTGCCGCCAGCTCATCCAGATCCTGAATCGCTTCGAACCGGACGATGCGGTCGCGCCGCGCCTGGTCGATGATGATGTTGCGCGCCGTCTGGAAAAGGTAGCCGCGCGGATCGCTGATATGGTCTGTCCGGGTCAGTTTGAGCACGCGGAAATAGACGTCCTGGACCAGGTCGTCGACCTCCTCGGCGTTCCGGCAAAAGCGGCGCACCTTCAGCCTCAGTTCGGCTTCGAACGGCAGAATATGCGAGCTCACCCAGGCAACCGTTTCGGGATCAGCCCCTCTCATGCGGCCTCCTCTCAAAAGCAGCAACGAACCGCCCGGAATTTTCCGCTGAAAAACACCAAAGAAAATACCGCGCGGTTCACCGATCCTCTATTCTTTGGGCTTTATGGTGAAGCCGTAGCTTTGCGGCTCGAGCTTCACGCGGTATTTCGCCAGGGGCCGGCCATCGAGCGACCAGCCCGTATCGCCGCCGACACCGGTCTGGACCAGGTCGACCAGCAAGGATCCGTCGCCGTGCGGCGCGATATCAGACGACTTCCACGTCCCCTGTTTGCGGAGATAGAGATCCTCATAGGGGAAGGCCAGCGCGTTGACCGACAGGGGCTTGTCGCCCGTGACCGTCAGGCCCTTGCCGCCGTCGGAGGTCAGGGCCAGCCAGCGGACATCGGTCTTGTTGCCGGACTCCATCGGCCGGCTATAGGCGTGATACTGGTCGGCCACCGTGCCTTCGTACAGGCCGATGGCAGCGCCGGTCTGGCGGTCGACATAGGATTCCTGCGGCCCACGGCCATACCATTGCAGGTTGCTCAATGCCGGATCGGTATCGAAGCGCAGGCCGACGCGCAACGGATCAGGCAGGTCGTCGCGCAGAGGCGTGAATTCGGACGCGACATGAACGGCGCCGTTGCCGTCCAGTTGGTAGGTCACCTTGTAGTGCACCGAGCCCGTACCGAAGGAGAACAGCACGGAAACGGTGCGGTCCTGTGCGTCGATCGCACGTACCTGACGCTGCTCGGTAAAGGTCTTCCAGATATTGTGCGATTTGACGACACCCGTGCCCTCATCATTGTCGGTCAGACCGCGCCAGAAGTTGGGCGAGCCACCCTTCAGCAGGACCTTGCCATCGCGTTCGTAGGTGACCAGTCCCGTCGCGGTATCCATTACCAGGCGCGTGCCGTGGCCGGAGAGTGCAATGGCCTGGCTTGTGCGGGTCAACTTGACATCGCCGGCCGGCGGAATCTCCGTCACGGCATCGGGAGACTTGACGATGAACTGGGTGAAGCCGATCACCTGGCCGGCCGGCACGCCCGGTATGGCGCCGGCCTTCGCCTTTGCCCGCAGGGTGACGATCTGCTCGCTGTCAGGGCTTGCCTTCAGCATCGGCAGTGCAATCGGGAACTCTCCCTTTTCGCCGGCGCGGACATTGACGCCTGTCAGTTGCCCGGTCGTCACGACATTGCCGTTGTTGGTATAGATCCAGTCGAAGTCGAAGCCCGACAGGTCGCGGAAGTCGTGGCGGTTGACCACGCTTACCTTGCCCGACTTCGGATCGCCTTCGAAGACGATGGGCGAATAGACTTCACGCAGTTCGTAATATTCCGGGTCGGGCACACGGTCGGCATTGAGTACGCCGTCGCCGATGACCGAATTGTCGCCTCGCGCCGGATTGACGTCGAAGCCCGACGCCCAGTATGGCCGCCCCTTTGCGTCCTTTGCGTGGACCGTCTGGTCGATGAAGTCCCAGATGAAGCCGCCCTGCAGCTTCTTGTGCGCCCGGATGGTCTGCCAGTAGTCTTCGAGATTGCCT
This sequence comes from uncultured Asticcacaulis sp., assembly GCA_966212005.1. Taxonomy (GTDB): domain Bacteria; phylum Pseudomonadota; class Alphaproteobacteria; order Caulobacterales; family Caulobacteraceae; genus Asticcacaulis. The sequence goes on along the minus strand of CBIHPL010000035.1, from coordinate 4,715 downwards.
AGGCTATTGCCCATGGCGTGTGCATACTCGGTCTGGATCATCGGCTGGGTGCGCGTCGGGTCCTCAGCCCAGTCGACCATCTTTTCGATGTCGTCATACATGGGGGCATAGATGTCGACATATGCGTTCGGCGCGTGCTTTTCGATCAGCGTGCCGTGGCCGAGATAGCTGATCAGACGCGTCGGATCGTTCTGCCGGATCCACTTGGCCGCGTTCTCGAAGTTCGGTCCGGTGCCGGCTTCGTTGCCCAGGGACCAGAAGATGATCGACGGATGGTTCTTGTCGCGTTCGACCATGCGCGAGATGCGGTCGAGGTGCGCCGCGGCCCAGTGCGGCTTATAGCCCAGCTGCATTTTTTCGCGGATGGTCGGGTCGTTCTTCTGGGCCGCCAGCTTGTCCGAGGTATCCATATATTCATGGCTCTCGATATTGGCCTCGTCCATCACATAGAGGCCGTACTCATCCGCCAGGTCATAGAGATGCGGACTGTTCGGATAGTGAGAGGTACGCAGGGCGTTGACGTTCGCCTGCTTCATCATCTCGACATCCTTGCGCATCAGGTCTTCCGACACGACGCGATAGGTGTCCGGATCGTGCTCGTGGCGGTTGACGCCCTTGATCAGGATGCGCCTTCCGTTGACCTCGACCTCGCCATTGCGGATCTCGACCGTGCGGAAACCGATCTTGCGCGACGTCGCCGAAACAAGGTTGCCCTTGGCGTCCTTGTATTCGATGACCAGGCGATAGAGGTTGGGCGTCTCCGCCGACCAGGCCTTGACGCCTTTGATCGTGCCCTTCAGCTCGGACTTTCCGCCCTTGATGGCCCCCGTCGTGGTCAGGACCGCAGTGTCGCCGTCATAAAGCGTGGCCTTGACCTGCCCCTTGGCCGGCGCACCGGCGAACTCGGTCGCAAGTGTGAACACGCCATCCGTATAAGTCTTGTCGAGCAGCGCCCGGACCGTGAAGTCGCGCAGGCGCGCCTTGGGCTCTGCATACAGATAAACGCTGCGCTCGATGCCCGACAGGCGCCAGAAGTCCTGGTCTTCAAGATAGGAGCCGTCGGCGTAGCGGTAGATTTCGATGCTGATGCTGTTCTGGCCGGCTTTAAGGAACTTCGTGATGTTGAATTCAGACGGCAGCTTGGAGTCCTCGGAATAGCCGACCTTCTGGCCATTGACCCAGATGTAATAGGCAGCGCCCGCAGCCCCGATGTGCAGGAAGACATCCCTGCCATTCCAGTCGGCGGGCACCTCAAAGCCGCGCTTGTACGATCCGACCTCGATCATGTCGTGCGGTATGAAGGGCTCGTTGGCCGGGAACGGATACTTGATGTTCCAGAATTCCGGCAGGCCATAGGCGCCATCTCCTTGCGCCTGGATCATTCCCGGCACCTTGATCTTGCTCCAGCCAGACGTGTCGAACCCGTCACGATAGAAATCCGCCGGGCGATTGTCCGTGCCCTTCGAATATTTGAAGTCCCATGTGCCGTCGAGCGTCCGGTAGTAGCGCGACGCCGCCATGTCGCCCTTGAGCGCCAGGTCTGTCGTCTCAAAATTGAAGAAGGTCGCCTTCATCGCCTCGCGGTTGACCGCGACGACCTCAGGCTGCTCCCATTCGGCGGGAGGCGTTTGCGCCATCGCCGCCTGGGGCATGGCGGACAGAGAGAGCACGGCCGCGACGGCGGCGGACAGGGTTAGCAGGGACAGGCGTGACGACATTGGGATATTCCGTTTTTAGAAATCAATTGAGGGGGACGGACTTCAGTGCTTCGCGCGCGCACGCGTCCGCAACCTTGTGGTCGGTGTCCGCGACGGCCAGGCCGCCGACGATCCGGCCGGCCTTGTAGATCGGCACCGAGCCGCCATGCGCATTGTAGAGTTCGGGTTTGGCCTTGATGATCGCCGCGAATTCGGGGTCCGACACCTCACGCGGCTCCATCTCGGAGCCCGGCGCGGCGAATTTCACTGCCGTGGCCGCCTTGCGTGGCGCCGCCACCGGGGGCTTTGTGACGCCGTCGCCCCTCAGGACGACAATCGGGATGCCGTTCGCATCGACGACCGCCGCGCTGACCGGCGCGCCCCTGGCCTCGCAGGCCTGGATGGCGGATTTCGCCAGGGACAGCGACGTTTCCAGCGGCAGGTCCGTGGCTGCGGCCGTGGCCGCGAATGCAATGAGTGACAAAGCTATCATGCCAACTCCATCCTGAAGACCAAAAAGACCGGTGACGAAAATCCGTCACCGGTTAGGGAGAAAGTGTCTGAAAACAGGGAGTCAACAAACACCGGGAGGAGTCCGGAAGGCGCAGGGAACCTTCCGGACAACACTGATCAGAACCGGCCGCGCACGCCGACCTTTATGGTCCGGCCGTCGTACTTGGCGTAGTCGAGGCGGGTATCCTTGCCGTCGCCGTAACGGCCCGATACGTCCTCGTAGTATTCGAAGCCCAGCGTATCCGCCAGGTTCAGGGCGTCCAGACGCAGTTCGACATAGTCGTTCAGCTTATAGCTGATATTGCCGTCCAGATAACCGACGCCGGCGCGCCAGCGTTGCAGATCGGAACCGTCCTGCGAGGTCGAGACAATGCTGCGGTCCTTGAAGTTATAGGTCAGCCGGACGCCCAGCGGGCCCTTTTCGTAATAGCCGGTCAGGCTGTACGAATATTCCGGGATGGTGTTGACGTTGAGCATGCGGCCATCCATCGCCGGATAGTCGACGCCCGACGAATTGACGCGGGTATAGCTGGCCAGGGCGCCCAGACCGTCCCACGGCGCGGGCAGGAAGTTGAAGCTCTGCTGGTACGCCAGTTCGTACCCGTCAAGCTCTATGGTGCCAAGGTTGTAGTAGGTCGCCAGGGTGATTTGCAGGTTCGGATCGACATTGCCGTTGGCGTCGTAGAAGATGTTGGCGAGCGACGTGTTCGGCAGGCCAAGGCTTGAGAACGGCACCTGGGTTTCCTTCGACTGCGTCGTGTCGACAAGCTTCTTCTTGAAGAAGCCGGCGCTGAGCAGCCCACCCTTGCCGAAATAGTATTCCAGGCCGGTATCCCAGTTGGTGGAAATCTGGGGTTTCAGATCCGGATTTCCGGAGGTGGCATAGGTATTGTAGATGTTCGGAATAACGGTCTGCGCCGCGATAAGCGACAGGGACGCCCGGGTGATCGTCTTGCCCCACGACGCGCGCCAGATCAGATCGTCGCTCAGGTCGTAGGCGAAACTGACCGATGGCAGGAGATTGTCGTAGGACGAAGTCTCCTGATTGGGTTGATAGCTGCCGCCCGTGCCGGTCTTCTTGTAATTGTCGATCGTCGTGTCGGTCTGGGAATACCGCACACCGGCATTGATGCGCAGTTCGCGATCCAGCACCTGCCCCCTGAAGTCCGACTGGACGAACAACGAAGTCACGGCTTCTTCGGCTTCGAAGCTGGTCGACAGGTCCATCGGCGAAGACAGGGCCGCGCCCAGGGGATCGAGCACGCTTTCGACATAGCCGCGCGAGAAGGTCGCCCAGGCCTGCGGATAGTCGTCGCCGATGACCAGGTTATCGAGCGGCACATAGCGCAGCATCGATGCCCTGAGGCCCGCCGGACCAATCGCCGTCAGGCGCGATGACGCGATCGAGGTGCCGTTGCGCTTGACCTTCTGCTTGTTCGAGCTGACGTAGACCAGACCCGCCTTGAGATGACCGGTCCAGTCGGCCGGCAGGTGATAGTCCCAGTCGGCGACCAGGCGCCCGCTCCATTCGCGGTCGACTTCGCGGTTCCAGTCGAGCGCCGTCGAGAAGTCCTGATAACGGGCGGGGTCGGTGAAATCGACACCCGGCGCACTCAGGCCCGGATAGACACGGTCGTCACCCCAGTCGATCGTCGTCGTGACGCCATAGAGGTTCGAGACGATGCGCTTGTTGTCATAAAAGGCCGCGCTTTCGGAACTGGCGACCTGGCCGGTGAGGCGCAGCGTGTCGCTGACCTCGAACCTGCCGTTCAGCGAGACGTAGGCATAGTTGGTGTGGGCGTCATAATAGTAGCTTTCGCCCAGATACGACGTATTGCCGAACGTGCCTTCCAGGACATTGCCGTCGATGATGTGGACGTCGATCGGAACAAAGCCGTTGTGGCCCGAGGCGCCGGGCTGCGCCGCCACGTTGGTGGTGCGCGAATTGCGGATCGGCATGCCGAAGGTGAACTCGTCACGCGAGTCGGTCAGGCGCGACGCCAGCATGTCGAGGCTTAAGTCAAAGCGGTCGCGCTTGAACTGGATCGACGATACCAGGCCATCGCGGGTACGGGTGTTTTCCGCGCCGTAGTATCGATAGAATCGGGACAGGTAGGCGTTGTCGATCGCCGTCCGGTTGCCCAGCATGGCGGCGGCGCGCGGGTCCGTCCAGTCCAGTTCATACACGAACGGGCCGGTTCCGGTACGCGGTGGCGACGTATTCGGAATGGCCGTCGGATGGTTGGCAAGATAGCTGCTGTTGTAGCCGCCGGTCGCCTCGAAGCCCGACTTCATGTTGACTGAGGTCGAATGCGCCGCGCCGATCAGGAAGCCCCAATCGCCCCACGTCTTGGAAAACAGGCCGAACACATTCGGATCGACGTGCTTCGATGCGGTATTATAGGAGGCAACGACGTTGTAGCGGATGACCTGACGGCCGCCGCCATCGAACGGACGCGGTGTCTGCAGGTCGACGACGCCGCCGATACCGCCTTCCTCGAGTTC